>CAYRAC010000915.1:0-1856 GCA_964422045.1 uncultured Steroidobacteraceae bacterium | reverse complement strand
TTTCTCATCGTGAGCGGCGCAGAAACCGAGAGCAAGGACTTCAACTGGCTGCAGCGGCAGATCGGGCCTGCTGCACACTGCGTCCTCACCAATGTCACCTCCGGCATGGGCGTGTTGTCGGTGATGGGCCCGAGGTCGCGCGAATTGTTGCAATCGATCACGCCCAACGACCTGTCGGATGCGGCATTCCCGTTCGCCACCAGTCAAGTGATCGAGTTAGGTTACGCGCTGCTGCGCGCCTCGCGCATCACCTTCGTCGGTGAATTGGGCTGGGAGCTGTACGTGCCCACGGAATTCATGCAGGGCGTATATGACGAACTGGTGAGCGCCGGGGCGCGTTATGAAATGGCGCACGCCGGCTATCACGCGCTCAATTCGCTGCGCCTGGAAAAGGCCTACCGGCATTGGGGCCACGACATCACGGATGAGGACACGCCGCTGGAAGCCGGTTTGGGCTTTGCGGTCAAATGGGATAAATCCGGCGGGTTCATCGGCCGCGAGGCGTTGTTGCGGCAACGGCAGAGCGGTCTTCGCAAGCAGCTGCTGCAGTTCAAGTTGCAATCGCCCGAACCCCTGCTCTATCACAACGAGCCCATCTGGCGCGGCGCTGAAATTGTCGGCTGCATCCGCTCCGGAATGTTCGCCCATTCGTTGGGCGCCGCGGTGGGCCTAGGCTACGTGAGCGTGCCCGAGGGCGGAGTGCTCGCCGATCCCGATGCATACGAAATCGAAGTTGCGGGCACGCGCTACCCGGTCACGGCCTCGCTCCGTCCCTTCTACGATCCAAAGAACGAACGAATCAAATGTTGAAGCTTGGCGTAACACATTGCGAGGTGAAAAGATGGGCGAATCGAGCCTGATTGCGGCCCTGGCCGCGGATGCGCGCCGCGGCTATAGCTTGCAGCGCCCGTTCTACTGCGATTACGCGGTGTTCCAGGCGGATATGGAACGCGTGATCGGACGCAAGTGGATTGTCGCGGGCCATGTCGATCGCATCCGTAACAAGGGCGATTATTTTCTCTTCAAGATCGGTCAAGAATCGATCATCATCGTGCGCAGCGACGACTCCACCGTCAACGCCTTCTACAATGTGTGCCGCCACCGCGGCTCGCTCATTTGCTTGAAGCCGCAAGGACGCGTGGCGCGCCTGACCTGTCCCTACCACGCCTGGAGCTACGGGCTCGACGGCGCGCTGCTGGCCGCGCGCTTGATGCCGGCTGATTTCTCGCGACAGGATAATGGGCTGCACCGCTGCCATGTGCAGGTGTTTTACGGCCTGATATTCATCAACTTGTCCGATCAGGCCCCGGTCGATTTCAACACGACGTTCGCCGATCTGGCGCCGTATCTCGACTTTCACGGCCTGGCGACCGCGAAAATTGCGCATGCCGAGTCCTACCCCACGACCGCGAACTGGAAGCTGATCGTCGAGAACTTCGTCGAGTGCTACCACTGCGCACCGGCGCATCCGGAATTCTGCTCGATGCATCCGCCGGAGGCTTTGATCGCCTTCGGCGCCGGGCCGAGTTCCGGCCCGGTCGAGGCGGTCGAAAAGTACTTGCCCGCGCTCAAGGCCTGGGAGGCCCGAGCTGCCACCCTCGGCCGCCCGCCCGGCAGCGTGGATGACGGGCCGGAATCCTCCCATTTGCGCCTGCTGCTGCAGCGGACCATTCGCGAGGGCTACGAAACGGAAACCGCGGACGGCCGCCCGGCAGCGTCTTTGATGGGCAAGCGCCTCGGTTTCGACCAAGGCCGCATGTACCTGTCCTTTAGCCCTTTTACCCAGCTGGTGGCGACCAATGATTTCGCCGTATTGTTTCTATTCACGCCGCGTAGCACCATGGCGACGGATGTGG
>CAYRAC010000914.1:0-1860 GCA_964422045.1 uncultured Steroidobacteraceae bacterium | reverse complement strand
CTCACCACCATCGTTGAGGGAGGTAAAGAGATTAAGATCCTGCGGGACAACATGCCTTTCGGCCGGCCCGGCCACGGTGAATTTGGAACTTATTTTATCGGCTATAGCCGCTCGCCCCGCACCATCGAGCAGATGCTCGAGAATATGTTCGTCGGCCGGCCACCCGGCAACTACGACCGGCTCCTCGATTTCAGCCGCGCCGTAACGGGAAATCTCTTCTTCGTGCCATCGGCCACGTTTCTAGAGAGTGTTGCTGAAGACCAAATCAACGAAGGCCAGGCTTCGGTTGCAGAATCCCCAGCGCCGACAACGGTGGCCCAAACTTCTTCGTCCATCGCATCTTTTTCTGCTCCATCTTCCTCAACTTCATCGGTGCGCGATGGTTCGCTCGGCATCGGTTCCCTCAAAGGAGACATAGGACATGAATAACCTTCATCGCGAGCTTGCTCCCATTTCCGACTCCGCATGGGCTCAGATCGAAGAAGAAATATCGCGCACGCTCAAGCGATACCTTGCCGGTCGCCGTGTGGTCGACCTGAAGGGGCCAGCCGGCGTGGCGCTTTCAGCCGTGGGTACCGGCCACCTGCGGACCATCCCCGCCCCAGCGAAAGGAATCGTCGCCAGCCAGCGCGAGGTGAAAGCGCTGGTCGAGTTGCGTGTGCCGTTCGAGCTGAGTCGCCAGGCAATCGACGATGTTGATCGTGGCGCGAACGATTCCGACTGGCAACCGGCCAAGGACGCCGCGCGCCAGATCGCCTTTGCCGAAGACGCCGCCATATTCGATGGGTACGCCGCCGCGGACATTGGAGGTATCCGCCAGGGAACCAGCAATCCGATCATGCCGCTCCCCGCCGAGGTGAGCCAGTACCCGGACGCAATTGCTCAAAGCTTGAGCCGTTTGCGTCTCGTCGGGGTGAATGGCCCTTATGCAGTGCTGCTCGGCGCCGATGCCTACACCGCGCTCGCCGAGACCAGTGATCACGGATACCCGGTCTTGGAACATGTTAAGCGCTTGGTAAAAGATCAAATCATTTGGGCGCCGGCCATTGTTGGCTCCTTCGTGTTGACCACGCGTGGTGGCGATTTCGAACTTCATATCGGCCAGGATGTCTCCATCGGCTATCTCAACCACACCGACACCGCTGTCCGCCTGTACTTGCAGGAGACGTTTACTTTCCTTTTGCTTACCACTGAGGCGGCCATCGCGCTGGCTCCCGCAAAAGCGAAGAAGGCTTGACGAGCACAGAATTAACAATCCGGGGCTAGTCCGATTCGATTGCGGGAAACCGCGGAGAATTGGAGAAACAGGGTGCTCGCCGATATATTGATTTTGGCCCAGTTGGCACTTTGGCCCGTTCTTGAAGCACGGGTTGCCCGCGAACTCCAGGTCGACGGTGCACGCGGTTCTAAGCCCCGAGGGCTGCGATCAGAAAAACCTCGCGGCCTTGCTGGAGTTGACCACAGGTTGGCGCCGTCGCGCCACAAGCCGCAATGCGGATATTTGCCCTATCGGATATTCACATCGACTACGACGTAAACGCCAAATGGATTGCCAACCTCTCTATCGCTGAATATCAAGACGATGTACTGATCCTGGCTGGCGACGTAAGCCATGCACTTCGGTTGCTCGAGTGGTGCCTCAACACACTTGCGAAGCGTTTCAAAACAGTGACATTTGTGCCCGGGAACCACGACTTGTGGGTGATACGCGAAGAGCGCGAAAAGAATTCTTTGCAGAAGTTCGACGAGGTCCGCTCGGTGGTGCAATCGAGCGGTGTGACCATGAAGACATTCCGGGAGCGTGGCGTGGCGATCATTCCACTATTGGCCTGGTATGACTACTCCTTCGGCGAGCCGACG
>CAYRAC010000913.1:0-1861 GCA_964422045.1 uncultured Steroidobacteraceae bacterium | reverse complement strand
GCCGGGCCGGCGTCCGGCAGCGACCCCGACGATTGCGACACACTCTACCCGTTTTACGCCCGCTGCGATTCCGAGCGCGCGACCGGCGCCGTCATCGCTTTCGATCGCCGCACATTGCGTCTTCAGCGCGCCCTTCACGGAATCGAAATAAGCCTGCGCGCCTTGGCTGCCCGTCTCCTCGCTCGCCCAGGCGACGAAGCGCACGGTGCGACGTGGATGCAGATTCAACTTCTGGAGTATCTCGATCACGCCCGCCGCACCCATGACGCCGACGCCGTCGTCCGTCGCGCCGGTTGCGAGGTCCCAGGAATCCAGATGGCCCGATACGATCACGACCTCATCGGGGTGCTGGCGCCCGGGCCAATCTGCAATGACGTTGAAACTATCGGCGTCCGGCAGCGTGCGCGATGTCAGCAGGAGGTTCATCGTGACCGGGCCTTGCTGCGCGAGTCGCGCGATGAGGTCGGCGTCTTCGGCCGCAAGCGCCGCCGCCGGAATCGGTGTCTGGCCCTCCCAGCGCGTGAGTCCGGTATGCGGCAGGCGGTAGTCGGCGCCGCCGATCGAGCGCACCAAGGCCGCTGCAGCACCGAGTTTTGCTGCGGCCGCCGGCCCGCGAAAGCGATATTCTCCAGCAGAACCGTAGGCGTTTCCGGCATGACCCGATTCCGCCCAGAACTGATTGAAGTGCGCATCGAATAATACGATGTGACCCCGAATCTCGCTCGCGTGCGCTTGCAGTTCCGCAAAGTCATGAACCACGATCACGCGCGTCGCAAGACCGCCGACGGGCGTGGCTGCGGACCCGCCCAACGCGGTCAAATGCAGAGTTTGCGTCAATCCGGCCGGCCGTCCCACATACTCTGTCAGTTCCGCGCGGGCCTCGCCGCGAATCCAGTGCGGCACTTTCGCCGGCTGCAGCGTGACGCGCGCACCGAGCGAACGCAGTGCGGCTGCGACCTGGGTGATGGCAGCCGCCTGTCCCGGCGACCCGGATAGCCGCGGACCGATCCGGTCGGTCAATTCCTCGAGCCGTCGATAGGCCCAGTCGCTGTTCGCAGCCGCATCGCGCACGCGCGCCAGGTCCGCCGCGAAGGCAGGGTCCACGGCAGGGGAAGCGGGCGGATCCGCCGCGCCTGCGACGGACACAAAATTACCGATGAGCACCAGTGCGGCCAGCGCCTGGAGCGTCGCGTGCTGAATTTGTTTCATGTGCCAATGCTAGCGGATTGATGTGCCGATCGATCAACTATCGGCGATCGAATTGCCGCCTAAGTTGTTGGGGCCGACCTCGATGAGGATCGAGCCCATGCCTTGGCTGCTCGCGTATTCGCGGTGCGCGGCTTTGATGTCGTCGAGTTTGAAAGTCGCCTTGATCGGAACCGTAATCTTTTTCAAGCGGAGCAAATCGAACAAGTGTTCCAGATCGGGAATGTAGTTCTTCGACTGACGGCTCATGCCGAAAAATCTCGTGCGTTTGCCGCTCCACACAGCCAAGTTCCGGCCGAATAACTTCAAAAGCACCGGTAGGGCTGGAGGCGGGCGCCGCCCTGAAAACCCCGCCAAATTCATGCCGTATCCGACCAAGATCCCGCCGCGCCTCAAGATGGAATAGGACTCATGGAAGCTCTGATAGCCGAGGGGATCGAACACCGCATCGACGCCGCCCAATTTTTGCATGGCGGCGATCCATGTCTTGTCGCGATAGTCGAATGGGACAGCGCCCAGTTCGCGCAAGGCTTGATGTTTCGCGGCCGAGGCCGTGCCGAAGACTTGAGCGCCTTCGATTTTTGCAAGCGCCAAGAACGCACCGCCGACGGCGCCGCTCAAGCCGTGCACGAAGATTCTCTGGCCCGATTTCACG
>CAYRAC010000912.1:0-1882 GCA_964422045.1 uncultured Steroidobacteraceae bacterium | reverse complement strand
CCCCGTACGACCCATAGGATCCGTAGCCGTAATAGCTGTCGCCGCCGCTGACCGCGACTTGATTTAGAATGATGCCGCCTGCCTGGGACTCATCGAACAGCGCGACAGCGTCCTGCACCGCATGGCGCGAGGTGTGGCCGGCGCGCACCACGAGCACGATCTGACCGGCCATTTTCACCAATGCGCGGCCCTCGTTGGTAATCAACAACGGCGGTGAATCCAGCAGCAAGATGCGGCGCGGATGACGGGCAAAGAGTGTCTTGATGATTTGCCGCATGCGATTGCTGCTCAATAACTCCGAGGTCGCGTCAACCGGCGTCCCGGCAGGCAAAATGGACAAACCTCGCAGGTTCGTCTGCACCACCAGCGATTCCACGTCGACGGTCTCGTCCACCAATGCGTTCAGCAACCCGTCTTCGTGTTTCAGGCCGACAATTTCGCTGACGTGGCGCTTCGCCACATCGCAGTCCACCAGCAACACGGAAATATCGCGCTCGAGCGCCATGCTGAGCGCGAGATTGATGCTGGTGAAGGTCTTGCCATCGCCTGGCAAGGCGCTCGTCACCATGATCACGCGGCAATCCATCTCCGCGGCGGCGCTCGACAGGGCGCGGTCGATCAGCGGCCGCTTGATTCGGCGGTAGTGATCCGCGAATTGCCGATCCTTGCTGTCCTCGGGCAGATAACCGTTCGCCCGCAGGCTGACGGTGTCGAGCGTCATTCGCTTGCTGGCCTTCGGCGGCTCTAGCAGTGGCTCGGGGTGCGGCGGCGGGATGGCCGGCCGCAGCACCGCATCTGCCGCTTTGGGATTGGCCGCTGCGGCCTGATTCCGCATCCTTGCGATCGCTTGCTCGACCAGACTCATGTTTTCACCAATGAGCGGATGGCTTGGATGGTTAATCTAGCCCCGGCCCAGTTCAGTAGGAGTGCCACAGCGAAGGCGATCATTAAACCGGCGGTCGCAGCCGAAAATCGCCACATATTGCGGTTGAATTCCCGTTGCTGCCGGGTCGGAAACGCCACCCCCACCACCCCGAGCACCGGAAATTCGGTCAGTTCGTTAACCGTGCGTACAGAACTCACGATCGGCCGGATCAGCGTCATGAGGTAAGCGACTCCCGCCGCGATTCCCATTGCGGCCACCCATATGGCGGCGAGCAGCGCCGGGCGTTTCGGGGATACCGGCGCCACCGGCGCCGTGGGAGGCAGTACCACCTCGAATCGCACCGATCCCGCGTTGTCGGCGCGTTCCCCGAGGCGGGCCTTCTGGTAGCTCTCCACGAGCGCCGTGTACTGCGCCTTATTGACGTCGTAGTCGCGATTCAGCTGTTGAAACTCCGCCTCGACCTGCGGAGCGCTATTCAAACGCTGACGCAACTCGATGACCGTGGTTTGGTGCTGAGCCAATTCTCGCCGCAGCGCAGCAATTTCCACGTCCTGCTTGTTGAGCTCCAGTTGGATATTTTGGTAGACCGGATTGTTGCCGGCGCCGCTCGACGCCACCGCGCCGGCATCGCCGCGGCGCAAACTCTCCAACTCAACCGTGCGTCGCCGCTTGAGTTCATCGAGCGTCGCTCGCGCCGCGATCACGTCCGGATGCCGGTCGGTATATTTTAGGAGCAATTCATCGAGCTTTGCCTGCGCCTCTTGAATGCGGCTGAGCGTGTCGTTACCGCCGCTCAGGCCTCGCCCTCCCAGCAGTGGACTCGAAGTACCCGCCGCCGAAATCGCCTCGTCGCCGTGTAATTGCTTGGCCAGTTCCTCACGGCGGCTCATGCCGATGGACAGGTCGGTCTCTGCCTTCTTCGCGGCATCGACTTCCTTTTGCAGCTGCTCGAAAAAGCCTCCCTGATCGCTCGGCATCAGGCCGACGTTATTCTTC
>CAYRAC010000911.1:0-1882 GCA_964422045.1 uncultured Steroidobacteraceae bacterium | reverse complement strand
GCTCGATGCGGAGCGCTTCAAGCCCATCGATCGATTCTTTGCGCGCGAGGCCGCGCGCTACCATCTGGATACGAGCGAACCGATCAAAACCCGGCTTCGGGCCGAATTGCAGGATCGCCCGCCGCAACGCGAACCGAACGCCGGATTGCTGGCCACCGCTTTTTGGAGTCTGCGCCTGCGATACTGGGCCTGGCGCGCGAGCGGACACGTGCATGAACCCGAGGACATCCGCATCTTCGTGCTCTACCATGATCCGGCGTTGACGCCGACGGTCCCGCATTCATTGGGGCTGACGAAGGGATTGATCGGAGTCGTGTATGCGTTCGCGGCCCCCGAAATGAACGGCGAGAACGATGTGGTAATCGCCCACGAATTGCTGCACACGGTGGGTGCCACCGACAAATACAACCTCGCCGACGACGCGCCGCGCTTTCCCGACGGCTACGGCGATCCCGCGCAAGTACCCCGCTATCCGCAATTGACGGCGGAATTGATGGCCGGGCGGCGCGTGTTGTCGCCGGACAAATGGCGGCAGGCGGTGAGTCTGGACGAGGTGGTGATCGGCAATGCCACGGCGCTCGAAATACGTTGGCCGCAGCAACCCCGCTGATCGGTAATTTAACCTAAGGCAGCGAGCACCGCGTCATGCAAGCGCCCGTTGGTGGCGAGCACCGAGGTCGATTCCAGCGATATCGCTGCGCCCTTCAAGTCCGTGAAGCGGCCCCCGGCCTCGGTGACGATCGCTGCGCACGCCGCAATATCCAAAATGTTCACGTCGCTCTCGATCACCGCATCGATCTTGCCGCTGGCGAGCAAGTGATAGTGTAGGAAATCGCCGTAACCGCGAATGCGATCGACCTGCGCTACCAAGGCTCCGTAGCGCGCCCAACCGCTTCCCATAGCGAGGCTGCGCACATTTCCGGCGGAGAGCGCAGCCGACTCGAGCATTGCCACGTGACTTACGTGCGCGGGCTTGCCTTTGAGGAACGTACCGCGACCACGCTCGGCATAACAGAGTTCGCCATATACGGGGGCGCTCGACACGCCGAGAACGAATTCGCCGCGACGCATCAGCGCGATTTGCGTGGAGAACATCGGATACTCCCGCACGAAAGCCTTGGTGCCGTCGATCGGATCCACCAGCCACAGACTCTCGGCCTGCGTGTCGCGCGACCCGGTCTCCTCGCCGAAGAAGCCGTACGTCGGGAAGCGCTGCTCCAGAATTTCACGAATCGCGATCTCACAGCGTACATCCGCCTCGGTCACCGGCGACTTATCCGCCTTGATGCGTACCTCGACGTTATGTTCGAACATCGCGCGCGCGATAGCGGCGGCTTGTTCCGCCGCGTCGAGAGCAGCCTGTAGCTCGGCCGAATGCTTCATGGACGCCACCTTAGCAAACCTTGTGCTACCGTCGCATCCAAGCCAGGGGGTTTCGAGCGATGGGTAACCGACTCAGCAAGATTTATACTCGCACCGGCGATGACGGCAGCACCGGTCTGGGCGACGGAACACGCGTGCCGAAGGAGGACTTGCGCGTCGAGGCCTACGGCACCGTCGATGAGGCGAACAGCGCGATCGGCGTCGTGCTCGGCGTCGGCGCGCTGCCGGAGCCGGTCGCACATTGTCTTATTGAAGTGCAGCACGATCTTTTCGATCTCGGCGGCGAATTGTGCATCCCGGGCCATCGCATGATCGGCGCGGCCCATGTCGATCGCCTGGAGATCCTATTGGATGGATTCAACGACGGCTTGCCACCCCTCAAAGAGTTCATCTTGCCGGGAGGCGGGCCGGCGGCGGCGGCCTGTCACGTCGCCCGCGCCGTGTGCCGGCGGGCGGAACGCCGCTGTTGGTCGCTGGCGCGCACCGCGACCGTGTCGCC
>CAYRAC010000910.1:0-1887 GCA_964422045.1 uncultured Steroidobacteraceae bacterium | reverse complement strand
CTATTTTTGATCGAGCGTCGCGGTGCTGATATCCGCGTCATAGCCTTCGCCGCCGGGCTTGCCGTCGCGGCCATAAGTAGTGATCTCGTAGTCGCGGCCATCGGAGCCGGGGCTCGCATATTGATAGACATTGCCCCACGGATCCTTCGGCAAGGACTTCAAGTACCCAGCCGCCGCGTAGTTGGTGAGCGTCGGATCGGCAGGTTGCTTGACCAACGCCTGCAAACCCTGTTCGGTCGTGGGATATTTGAAGTTATCGAGCCGGTAAAGGTCCAAGGCAGTCTGAATCGCGCGAATGTCGCTCTGCGCCCGCTTCACCTTGGCGACGTCGACCTTATCTATGATTTGGGGCACGACGAGCGCGCCCAGCACTGACAGAATGACCACCACGACCATGATTTCGATAAGCGTAAAACCGCGTTGGCGATTGTGCATAGTGACCTCGAGAATTCGTTGAATTATAGCAAAATAGGGGCGATCGATGCCGGCTGACGCCGCGAAGCACCTGGCGCAGATCGCCGCGGCATTACAGTGGGATCGCGGCCGATGGATTTGGTTGCTGCTGATTTTGCTGGTTTTGGACACGGTGTTGGGTCTTGGCGACAGTTTCGGCCAACTCCTGCGCTATGATCGCAGCGCAATTGCGGCAGGCGGCTGGTGGCGGTTGCTCACAGCCCACATCGTGCATCTCGATCTGCACCATCTAGTGCTCAACGAATTGGGCTTGGTGCTGGTGTGGTCGCTGTTCGCACAGGACTACGATGTGGTCGAATGGTGCGCAATCGTGTTGGCGGGCGCATTGGCCATCAGTTCGGGCCTTTGGTGGTTGAGTCCGAGGGTTGTTTGGTACGTCGGTGCTTCGGGGGTTCTGCATTCCGTGATGGCCGCCGGGGCTGCCAAACACCTGGTGGAACGTACCTGGGATCGATGGATCCTGATCATTGGATTGTGTGCGAAGCTGGTCTGGGAACGGTGGGGCGGATCGCAAGCGCCGTTGGTCGTCACCGACGCGCATCTATATGGAGCGTGTTGCGGATTCCTGGTCGGGGCTGCGCTATCTCTGCGGATGGCTATAATTCGCCGCCGCTCTCGCGCTTAGGGGCTTAAAGTCATGTCACTTGCATTTGTTTTTCCCGGCCAAGGCTCGCAATCCATCGGCATGATGAGTGCCCTGGCGAAGGTGTCGCCGGTGATCGGGGCGACTTTCGCCGAGGCTTCCGCGGTGTTGGGCTACGATTTGTGGCTGCGCTGCCAGGACGGGCCGCCCGAAGCGCTCAACGCCACCGAATGCACACAACCGGCCATGTTGACAGCGGGAGTCGCAACCTATCGTCTGTGGCGTGAACGCGGCGGCCCCGTGCCCAATCTGATGGCCGGACATAGCCTCGGCGAGTTCACCGCCTTGGTCGCCGCGGGCGCGCTCGATTTCAAGACCGCGGTCGATGTGGTGAGATACCGCGGCGAGCTCATGCAGGCGGCCGTGCCGCCGGGTGAAGGCGCGATGGCGGCCATCCTCGGTCTCGAGGATACCGACATCGACACGGCGTGCCAGGAAGCCTCGCAGGGCGAAGTAGTCGAGGCGGTGAACTTCAATGCGCCCGGCCAGGTCGTCATTGCCGGCACTGCCACCGCGGTGGCGCGCGCCATTGCGCTCGCGACCGCGAAGGGCGCACGGCGCGCATTGGCACTGCCGATCAGCGTGCCCGCGCACAGTTCGCTGATGGAGCCGGCCGCGGAGCAGTTGCGCTCCCGGCTCGAGGTCACTCAATTCGCTGCTACCCCGGGTATCGCAGTTTATGGAGTCGATATCAAGATACATGCCGGCGCCGACCAAATTCGTGCCGGCCTCGTCAAGCAGCTCCACACGCCCGTGTATTGGGCGGCGAC
>CAYRAC010000909.1:0-1891 GCA_964422045.1 uncultured Steroidobacteraceae bacterium | reverse complement strand
GCTTTGAACACGCTGCGCAGATCGAGCGTCGGGCGCAGGTCGCGGTTATCGAGCAGCGCCGAGCGTGCGACGCCCGGCCAGTCGGTGATGACGCGGCCGCCGCGAACGCTTCCACCCACGAGAAAGGCACAGCCTCCCGTGCCGTGATCCGTTCCGCGCGTGCCGTTCATGGCGGCGGTGCGGCCAAACTCCGTCACCACGAGGACCGCCGTTTGCGGCCACAGCGGCCCCAATCCATCCGACAAAGTGCGAAGTGCCTGGTCGAGACCGGCAAGTCGCTGCGCAAGCGCTCCCTTGGCGCCCCCCTGGTTGGCATGCGTATCCCAGCCGCTCGCTTCAATGACCGCCACCTCGGGGCCGCCTTCGCTGCGCATCAAGGTCGCTGCCATGCGCGCGACGCCGCTGACGCGGTCGCCCGCCGCCGGCTTGCCGGCGGCGCCCGCCATCGCCGTGCTGGTCATCGCCGCCGCGTCGCTGGGATTACGCTCATCCGCCAGCTTTTCGGTCTGTACGCCTGCGCTCAAGCGCGCCGAAAACCACTCATCTTTCGAATAAAGATCGGCCAGTCGCGCCAACAGTTCCTCGTCAACGTCAGGTGTCGCTTGCGGCGACTTGGAGATCACGGCCATCTCTCCGCGCAAGATCAGCGGCACGTTCTGGCTGATGGCCACGGCGCGCTCCCCGAGCCGTCCCTCGCCGCGCGGTAGCGCTGCGAGCGCGCGATTGAGCCAGCCGTCGGCCGTGCCAATCGGTTTCGTCAAGCCGTTTTCGAGCACATTTTGTCCGTCGAAGTGCGAGCGATCCCGGTATGGCGAGGCAACTGCCTGGAACACCACCAGTTCGTTGGCGTGGTAACGCTCGTGCAGGAACGAGAACGATGGATGTAGTCCGAAGGTGTTGTTGAGTACCAGCGCGCCGTCGGCGGCGCCTGGCACGGCGATGGCGAGTTCACGATGCAAAGCCGCGTAATCGGGATCGGCGTAGGGCGGAACCGCGGCCAGACCATCCAGGGCGCCGCGCAAAATGACTACGACGAGTCGTGCGGAGCCGCCGGTGTTGGCAAACAGCAGCCGCGGAAAAGCCGCGCCCGCCGCCAAAGCACCCGTGCCCACCAGAAAGCGGCGCCGCGACAATGCCGAGTTGGACCAATGCATCGCTTATCTCCGTTGAAATTCCGGACTCATCAGCAGCAACGCCAGGGCTTGCTTCGATGAGGTTGCTCGACGAAGCGCGGTGACAGTCTCGGGGCGCGCGTAGGCGCCGAGACTCGACGCTGCCACGTCCACCGGATCCAGTCCCTGCTCATAGCGGCTCGCGACTCGCGAGGCCCATAGCACTCGATGCATGAGCGCATCCGAGCCGTCCCAGCTCTTCGAGGTGTCCGGCCATCCTGCGGGCGACCCTGGCGTGTATTGACGCTGACCCAACAGCTCAAAGCTGCGGATCACTTCCTCGGGTTGAGTCGGCGAAGCATTCAGAGCCCGCAGGGTCGAGAACACGAAATCCTCCGGTGTCTTGAATTTGCGCGTATTCGAGTCCCAGGCCTCGGGTGCGTCGATCAAGGCCGCATATACGTGCGGCAGGTCGCCACCCGATCTGAGGAAAGCGTTGGCGACGCGTGCAATCGCGGCCGGCGGCGGATCGTCGGCGATGAAATGCCGCACAAGTTTGCTCGCGATGAACTTCGCGGTGGCGGGATTGCGGCACAGATCCGAGAGCACGGCCTCGCCCTGCCGTTGTCCGTCTTCATAATAGGTTTTGCCGAGAAAGGCTTTGGCGCCCGGCTCGTGCAGGTTCTCGCGAAAATAAAATCGGCCGGGAATCCCGCCGGCCAGCCGCCCCTTGCCGCCGCCGATCGACCAACCGGTAATGATTTGCGCAAAGCTCGTGA
>CAYRAC010000908.1:0-1897 GCA_964422045.1 uncultured Steroidobacteraceae bacterium | reverse complement strand
AATAATCGCCTGTCATTTGCGCCGCTATGGTCAGGCGTGGCGGGGGCGACCTACACGGTGCCCGTCTCCTCGTCGTTGCAATTCCATATGAGCGCCAACGAGAAGTACAACTCGTCGTACAACACGGGATCCGACCTCGATCCGAGAAAGATCCAGGGAGCCTATGGAATATTGAATGCGCGCCTTGGCGTCGGTGCAGTGGATGACAAATGGTCGGTCGATGTGTGGGGCGCGAACGTCGCGGATAAATACTATTACCAGGTCGCATTCGACGCGCCGTACCAGTTCAACCAGATCGACGCGTTCTTGGGCGCGCCGCGCACCTTCGGTCTCACGGCGCGCATCAAGTTCTAGTCAGGTGTGCAAATTTACGGGCCACGGCGCGGCGGGATCAGTGATCTCGCCGCGCCGGCCGGGCTTCGTCATACTGTCGTCAGCACCATGACGAAAACCCAATCGCGAGCCCTGTTTGCCCTGTTCGTTCTATTCGCGATCAATCTGCTGAATTTTTTCGATCGGCAATTGCCGGGTTCCTTGGCCGAACCGATCCGCAAGGAATTTCTGTTGAGCGATACGGCGCTCGGATTGCTCGGCACCGTCGTGACGCTGATCTATGGCGTGGTCGGCCTGCCGCTCGGACGTCTGGCGGACAAATGGCGCCGTACCCGCATCATTGCCGCGGGCGTCGCCGTGTGGAGCCTGCTCACCGGTGCCTCCGGCGTGGCGCACAGCTATTTTCAGTTGGTCGTGTCGCGTTTGGGGGTGGGACTCGGTGAAGCGACGTTCGCTCCTGCCGGCCAATCGCTGATCGGCGACCTGTTTCCGCCGCAGCAACGGGCACGCGCCATGGGAATATTCATGCTCGGGCTCCCCGCCGGCATCTTTCTCGCCTACTACAGTGCCGGCACGATCGGCGCTGCGTTCGGCTGGCGCGCCGCGTTCTGGTTCGCCTGCATCCCCGGCCTCGTGCTCGCGTGGTTGGCACTGCGCATTGCCGAACCCGTGCGCGGCGCCGCCGACGCGCCGCGTGCGGCGCCCGCCACCGATGGGGCGCTCGAGTCGCCCTATGCCGCGGTGCTGAAGCTGCCGACCATGCGTTGGATCATCCTGTCGGGGGTGTTCCACAATTTCAACATGTACGCCATCAACACCTTTCAGACGCCGTTCTTGCAGCGATTCCACGAAATGAGCCTGCGCCAGGCGAGCACCACGTCCGCGATCACCTTGGGCGCGGTCGGTGCCATCGGGCTGTTGCTGGGCGGCTGGCTGGCAGACAAGCTCAGCGCGAAGCGCCGCGACGGTCGATTGTTGTTGACGGCTTGCTCGATGGCGATCGCGGCGCCGTGCATATTTTTCGCCGTGAACCAGCCGAAGGGATCGATTACGGCGTTCATGGTGCTGATGGCGATCGGCGTGACCAACATGTTCGTGTACTACGCCACGGTCTACGCCGCCATCCAAGATGTGATCGAGCCGCGCCTGCGCGGCACGGCGGTCGCCATCTATTTCTGCGCGATGTACGTGCTCGGCGCGAGTTTCGGACCGCTCGGTCTCGGCATGTTGAGCGATCACTTTGCGCGTCAGGCCATGCACGAGGCCGGCGCCGGCGCGATGACCGAGGCGTTCAAGGCGATCGGCTTGCATAACGCCATGTACGCAATCCCGGTGCTCGCGCTGCTGGCATCCCTGGTGCTGTTCGCCGCATCGCGCACGGTCGAGGCCGACATCCGCAAGCAGGAACAGCTGCGCGGTGCGTCTGGCGCGTCCCTGGCGTGATCCAGCGGCGCCGCGCGCGTGCGATCAACGCTCAGGACGTGCCGGAAATGCTCTGAAGCTCGATTGTGCGGCTCACGGGATAGCCGTTGGCAGGGGTCGTGCCGCTCACTGCGATGGCGAT
>CAYRAC010000907.1:0-1897 GCA_964422045.1 uncultured Steroidobacteraceae bacterium | reverse complement strand
GTTGCAGGAGTACCCGCAAGCGGACCGCTCCGCCCTGACCAAACTCCTGGAGAAGGCTGAGCGCGAGCGCGTGGAGCAGCGCTCGCCGGTCGGCGCGCGCGAGCTTTTCGCCTTTCTGCGCCAGTTGATCGGATAGCATTTGCTAGACTAGCCGCCATGAAAGCCCTGGTCGGAATCATTATGGGATCATCGTCCGACTGGGAAACTATGCAGGGCGCCGCCGCTATCCTGGATTCTCTCGCGATCGCGTACGAGGTGCGCGTGGTCTCGGCGCATCGCACACCCGACCTGTTGTTCGAGTACGCGGCGAGCGCGCGGGAACGCGGTCTGCGAGCCGTCATTGCGGGAGCCGGCGGCGCCGCGCATCTGCCCGGAATGACGGCCGCCAAGACCTCGGTTCCGGTGCTGGGCGTACCCGTGCAATCCAAGGGCTTGAATGGCCTTGATTCATTGCTGTCCATCGCGCAAATGCCGAGCGGCGTCCCGGTCGCGACCTTCGCCATCGGCGCGGCCGGCGCGAAGAACGCCGCACTGTTTGCGGCCGCGATCCTCGCCAACGAAAACACCGAGATCCGCGCCGCCTTGGACGCGTTTCGCCAGGCCCAGACGGCGGCGGTCCTCGCGAAGCCGGATCCGCGCAGCCCTTGAGGTTATCGCGCGTCGGCATTGTCGGTGCCGGCCAACTGGGCCGAATGCTGGCTCTCGCCGGTTACCCGCTGGGGATGCACTGCTTGTTTCTCGATCGCAGCGCCAAGGCCCCGGCCGCGCAAGTGGCGCCGATACTGACGGCCGAACTCGAGGATCCGACGCAGCTCGCGACACTCGCCGGCTGTAGCGATGTGCTCACGTTCGATTGGGAGAATATCTCCGCGGGCGCGCTCGCACCGCTCGAGAAGTTGACGAAAGTGCGCCCGCCGCGTGCCGCACTCGAGGTGTCGCAGGATCGTCTGAGCGAGAAGGCATTGTTCGAGAAATTACGCATCCCCGTCGCCGCGCACGCCGCCGTCGATAGTGAACTCGAACTGGCGCGGGCGGTGAAAAAACTCGGACCCGGCGTACTCAAAACGCGGCGCTTGGGGTATGACGGCAAGGGGCAATTCATCCTGCGCGAGGCGTCCCAGATCGGCGCGGCCTGGGCCGCCATCGGCGGCCGCGACTTGATATACGAGAAGTTTCAGGATTTCTCGCGCGAAGTATCCATCATCGGCGCGCGCTCGGCGACCGGTCGCATGGTTTTCTATCCGCTGGCGGCCAATAGCCACGGCGGCGGCATTCTGCACTATAATGTCGCACCCTTTGCAAACGCGCGACTCGAGCGCAGCGCACGGACATACTTGAAACGGCTCATGAATGCGCTTGATTATGTCGGTGTTCTCACGGTGGAATTTTTCGTCGTCAAGGGCCGCCTGGTCGCGAATGAGATGGCCCCTCGAGTCCACAATTCCGGGCATTGGACCATCGAGGGCTGCGTGACCAGCCAGTTCGAAAACCATCTGCGCGCGATTTGCGACCTGCCGCTTGGCAGCACGCGGCCGTTGGGGCACGCCGCGATGATCAATTTTCTGGGCGAAATGCCCGACCGCGAACGGCTTTTGGCGATCGACGGGCTGGCTTTCCACGACTATGGCAAGGAGCCGCGCCCCGGCCGCAAGCTCGGTCACTGTACTATTCTCAAAAGACGTGCGGCCGAGCGCAATTCGGCGCTTGCGGCCGCATTAGAATCGATCCAATGGACGTGACCAATCCCGTAGACTGCCGATGACCATGTATTTAGAACAATTCAAGCTTCACGAGCTGCCGTTCCGTTTGAGCCCGGATCCGCAATTCCTCTATTTGAGCAAACAGCATGCGCGCGCCAAGGCGTACATGGAGTCGACCATCTGGTTCACCGACGGCT
>CAYRAC010000906.1:0-1899 GCA_964422045.1 uncultured Steroidobacteraceae bacterium | reverse complement strand
GCATGTGATCTCGTCGAGAATCATGACGCCGCTCGATTTTCGCGACCGGCTGTCCTCTTATCGAGGCGCTGCCTTCGGCTTGGCGCCCGTCCTGTCGCAAAGCGCCTGGTTCCGTCCGCACAATCGCAGCGAAGAGGTCGAGAATCTGTTCTTGGTCGGTGCCGGTACGCATCCCGGCGCCGGCGTGCCCGGGGTGCTTTCTTCCGCGCGGGTTCTTGATACAGTAGTGCCCGATGCCAAAGTCTTCCTCCGCTAGCGGATTTGCCTCCGCTGCCGATGTGGCCGCGTGCCGCGCGCTGCTGCGCGGCGGTTCGCGGACGTTTTTCGCCGCTTCGCTGGTGTTGCCGCTCGGCGTGCGCAAGCCAGCGACCGGCCTGTACGCGTTTTGCCGGATGGCCGATGATGCGATCGATCAGCAAGTCGATCGCGCGGCGGCGCTGCGCGAGCTGCACGCCCGCCTCGAGGCGATCTACGCCGGCACACCGAGCGACATCGCCGCCGACCGAGCGTTCGGCGACTGCGTATCGCGCCACGCAATTCCGCAGGCACTCCCGCTCGCGCTGCTCGAGGGATTTGCCTGGGATGCCGAAGGACGCCGCTACCAAACTTTGTCGAACCTGATGTGCTACGCGGTGCGCGTGGCAGGTAGCGTGGGGGTCATGATGGCGATGGCGATGGGTGTTCGCGACTCGATCGCGCTCGCTCGAGCCTGTGATTTAGGCGTCGCGATGCAATTGACCAACATCGCGCGCGACGTGGGCGAAGACGCGCGCTGCGGGAGGCTTTATCTGCCCCTCGACTGGCTGCTCGAGGCGGGTATCGAGCCGCAGGCCTGGTTGGCGAAACCCCGCTTCAGCAGCGCGCTCGGCACGGTCATCGAGCGCCTTTTGAACAGCGCGGAGCAGCTTTACGCGCGCAGCGAAGCCGGTCTTGCACGACTGCCGGCAGCCTGCCGCCCGGGAATGAACGCCGCGCGTCTTCTGTACGCAGAGATCGGTCACGAGGTCGCGCGCCGCAAATACGATTCGGTCAGTCAGCGTGCCGTCGTCCCCTGGCAGCGCAAGGCGCGAATTCTGGCGGACGCCTTGTTCGCCGCAACCGCGCGGCCTAGCGCCGCAGACGCCGGCGCGTTGCACGAGGCCCAGTTCCTGCTCGCGCCCTTGCCGACCGCGGTTCTCGAGCCTCCGTTGCCGATCGAGTCGGCGCGCGAGCGGACGCGCTGGCCGAGAATCGAAGACCGCGTCATTTGGCTGGTGGATTTATTCGAACGGCTCGAACGCCGCGAGCGATTGCCGGTTGGCGGGATCAGAACGTGATCCGCGGCATGCGAAACGGCAGTAAGCATTGTACCCAGCCGGCGCGAAAGCGGTTCAGATCCAGGCTCTCGTGGATGGCCGGTGAGCGTAGGCCCAGCAAGCGCGTGTCCAACAGCGTGCGGCTGTAGAAGGGTGAGTCCTCCAAGGTCTTGATCACTCGCACCGCATGCCCGGTATCGGCACGGGTGTGGCGCGCGACTCGCCAGCCGGTTCGCGGCAGCGCGGCCGGCGGCGGCGGTTCGATCCTCTCGACTTCTCCGTTGGCTGCAAATTTTAGGGCGAGCAAGCCGGCTCCCGGCGATTCGGCGGCCGCGGCTCTCGCGTTCACATCGTAGAGGACGATCGTGCGTTGCGGCAGACTCGCCCGCGACCAGGTCCAGTCCGTAAATGCATCCTCCAGGGGCTCGGTGCCGCGGTTGGAATCGAAATAACCGTCTCCCGCCCACGTAACCGAAGGCTGCGACAGGGCCACTTCGATTCGCGCCCGCGCCGCAAACGGCGTCCACCGATGTCGCCCGTGCCCGTCCAGAGAAAACCCGTTTTCGCAGAGCGCGATTGGGAACAAGCGGATCGTGCCGCGCAC
>CAYRAC010000905.1:0-1899 GCA_964422045.1 uncultured Steroidobacteraceae bacterium | reverse complement strand
ACACCTTGTTCTTGTACATGCGGATGTACGGCGCCGCGCTCTTGAGCGCACGCACGGCAACGGAAGGATCAGGTCGGCTCATAATCATGACGGTACTCCGAATCGCGTATCGATCAGGTCAGCATGCGGTGTAGAACGGCCATCTGCACCGCCAGACGATTGAACGCCTCGCGCTTGACGACGGCGCGCGGCCCATCCAGGACTTCATCGGCGACCGCGACATTGCGGCGCACGGGCAAACAGTGCATGAGTTTCGCATCGGGCGCCGCCGCTGCGAACCACTGCTCGCGCACGCACCAATCGGCAAGCTCGGCACGCAAGCGCGAATCCGCTTCGCTATCGCCGTAATGCTGCGTGCTTCCCCACTCCTTTGCGTACAGCACATGCGCGCCGGCGAGCGCTGCCGCGCGGTCCGAGGTTTCGCTGACCGCGCCGCCCGCGGCGGCGGCGGCGGCGCGGGCGCCGTCCATGATCGGCGCGGGCAGGGCGAAGCCGTGCGGCCGCAGCACCACGACTTCCATGCCGCGCATCGCGGCCATGTGCAGGGTCGCCGCCGGCACCGCCAAGGGCAGCGCCCGCGGGTGATTGACCCAGGACAGCACGAACTTGGCGCGCCGCGGCACCTTGAGTTCATCGAGGGTGCGCCAGTCGGCCAGAGCCTGGCAGGGATGATTCATCGCCGATTCCAAATTGATCAGCGGCTTGTCGCACAGAGCATCGATCATGCCGAACAAAGTTTCCTGCAGATCGCTCTCGAGATTCTTGCCTTCGGCGAAGGCGCGCACGCCGAGCGCATCACAATACGAGGCGAGCACCGGGATGCCCTCGCGAATATGTTCGGCGGCCGCGCCGTTCATGGTGGCGTTGGGCCGCGTTTCCAGTTGCCACGTTCCCTGGCCCGGCGTGATCACGAAACATGACCCGCCGAGACGCGCCATCGCGGCTTGAAACGATGCCAAGGTACGCAACGAGGGATTCATGAACACAAGGCCGAGGATCTTGCCGGCGAGCGCCCGCGAATCCGGCTGGTCTTGCAATGCCTGAGCCAGCGCCAGCAAATCGAGAACCTGCTCGCGGCTGAAATCCGCCAGCTTGAGGAAGCGCTTCATGCGGAAATTCGCGACAGGGCATCGCTCAGCTGATCGACATGCCCCTCGTTCAATATGTACGCGGGCAGCAAGCGCAAGATGTGCGGATCCGCGCTCGTGCCCGCAAGTATGTTCTTCGCCAGCAACTCGGCGTGTACTTCCTTGGCGGGCCGCGATGTTTTCAGGCCCAGTAGAAATCCCGCGCCTTGCACGCCGGTGACCGGACCGACGATACAGCTGCTGCGGATATAGGCCGAAACCTGCCGCACGTTGGCGAGCAGCGACTCTGATTCAATGGTGTCGATGACCGCTTCGGCGGCGGCACAGGCCATGGGGCCGCCACCGAACGTCGTACCCATATCGTCGTACTTGATCCGCCCCGCGACCCGTTGCGATAACAGCAATGCCGACACCGGAAAGCCGTTTCCCAACGCCTTGGCCGAGGTGAGCATATCGGGGACCACGCCGTAAAAATTCGCTGCAAACGGCGCGCCCGTGCGGCCCATGCCGCATTGCACCTCATCGAATATCAACAGAGCGCCGGTTTCGTCGCAGCGCTGACGCAGTGCCCGCAACATTGGTTGACCCACCTCATATGCGCCGCCGACACCCTGTACGGGTTCGACGATGACTGCGGCGGTATGGCGGTCGATGAATTGCCCGAGTGCGTCCGGATTGTCGCGCGGTGCGAAGCTCACATCGAAGGGCGTGCGAGGAAAGCCGTACCACTTTTCGAGGGCGCCCCAAGTCACCGCTCCCGCGGCGGCGGTTCTGCCGTGCCAGCCCTGCTCGAGCGCCACGATCTTGCTGC
>CAYRAC010000904.1:0-1906 GCA_964422045.1 uncultured Steroidobacteraceae bacterium | reverse complement strand
GCTCGCTCATGGATCGCTATTGGGATTACTATTTCGGGTTTCGCGGGCAGGCGGACTATTTCAAACCGGTCATCGTCGAGGGCATCCGGGGTAAATTCGGTAACCCACAGCAGTACGATGAGTATGTCGATGACCTGCTGACGAAGAAGGCGCTGCAATGGCTGCGTGCCGAACATGCGAAGCCCTTCTGCCTGTTCCTGTGGTTTTATGCGCCGCATGCGCCGTTCGATCGGCCGCTGCGGATGGTGAACGACTTCAACGGCGTGCCGATTCCAAAACCCGACAGCTTCGATGAATACCTTGGCGGCTACGCCGGCAAGCCGCAGGGTGTCGTTCACGCCGACAACAAGATCGGCGCCCAGTTCCTGCAGCGCGACGCGCCCCGCTCGCTTGAAGAGCTGGTCAAGGATCACTATTGCGGAATCGAGTCGAACGATGAAGATATCGGGCAAGTGCTCGGCGTACTCGAGTCGCAAGGTGTGCTCGATCGAACCGCCATCGTGTGGAGCTCCGATCACGGGTTTTTTCTCGGCGAGCATCGCTTCTACGATAAGCGGTTGATGTACGAGCCCTCGATTCGTATTCCGCTGATGGTGCGCTACCCGCCGCGGATCAAAGCGGGTACGAGCTCGGACAAAATGGTCTTAAACCTCGATCTGGCACCGACCTTGCTGGATCTCGCCCAGGTGACTGTGCCCGCACATTTCCAGGGCAAGAACCTCATGCCGCTCGCCGAGAGCCGCGACATCGCCTGGCGCGAGGATTGGCTGTATGAGTACTATGAATATCCTGGCAACGAGAACGTCAGGCCGTGTCGCGGCGTGCGCACCGAGCGCTACAAGTACATTCATTACTTCACGGAGCCCCAGGAGTTCGAGCTTTACGATCTCAAGACCGACCCCAGCGAGCTGCACAATCTATACGCGGACGCTCCGCATGCCGATCGCGCGCGCAAGCTCGCGGCGCGGCTCGAGGAGTTGCGGCGCGAAACGGGCGATCGTTACGTGTACACGCCCACGGTAAGCGTCGAGTAGGAGGCCAATGCCAGCCGATCGCAAGGCCAGGATCGCGGGTTTGCTGTACGTGATATGCATCGTCTCGGGGATCTGCGCGGAATCTCTGGTGCGCAATAAACTCGTCGTGTACGGCGATGCTGCGCTCACCGCGCGCAATATCGTCGCCTCAGCGTCGTTGTACCGGCTCGGCTTTCTCGCCGACCTCGTCTCGTTCACCAGCGGGATCGCAATTGCCGTCATCTTCTACGACTTGTTCAAGTCGGTGAGCCGGCCTGCGGCGCGCATGGCTTTCACGTTCGCAATCGTGTCGAACACGGTGTCGATCGCCGCGTCGATATTTTGCTTCGCTCCGATTCACATCCTGGGCGGCGCCGGATACCTTCGGACATTTGCACCCGATCAACTCCAGTCCCTCGCGCTGTTGTCGCTGCAGCTGTATCAATTCGCGTTCGTCATCAACTTGGGACTGTTTTCTGTGGACTGTTTCGCGACGGGATACCTGATCTTCCGCTCGACATTTCTGCCGCGGATACTCGGGGTGTTGCTCATCGTCGGAGGTATCTGCTACCTCACGAACAGCGTGGCCTATTTCATGCCGCCGCATTCAGTGCCGGATCTGTTTCCGTACATTTACATCCCGAGCTTGATCGCGGAAGTCGCACTCGCCCTGTGGCTCACCGTAGCGGGAGTGAATGTCGAAAAATGGCAAAGTATGGAAAATGCGCGAGCAGCCGTTGCCGATTCTTGACGCGTCGCGGTCTTTGCTACCCGGGATTGGACGGGACCGACGCCGCATCGTCCATTGCAAACCGCTCGAACTGTGTGACCACGAACCGGTCCGCGAAACTTGGCCCGTTGAGTTGCTCCATGAAACCGCAATGGCCGCCGTG
>CAYRAC010000903.1:0-1909 GCA_964422045.1 uncultured Steroidobacteraceae bacterium | reverse complement strand
CTCGCGGCCGTGCTCGCACCGCCGCTCGAGTTGTGATCGGCGGCATATTTGGTGATCATAGCGGGATGCATACCGCGAGAGTTCTAACGCTCTGCTCCGTCGCCGCGGTTAGCGCCTGTCATGGGGACTCGCCGCCACCTGCGGCCAAGCCGCACTTCACGCTACCGGCGGCCGCGCCCAAAGGGCCGAGTGCCGAAGAACTCACGAGAGGGATGGTGTTGGCGGCGAGTCTTGGTAAATCGCAGCTCCCGGTGGACCTCAAATTCGACTTGCGGCAGCGGCCGATCGTGGGGCAGGCGCTGGATGTCGATATTGCGCTCATGCCGCAAATCGACGCGAGCCCAGCCGACATCCAGGTGACCGGCGGCTATGGTTTAAGCGTTGCACCCGGCACCGATCAAATCGATTTGCCTGCCGTTCAGGCGGGCCAGGCGTATCGCCAAAGCTTCAAGGTGACACCGAGCATGGATGGCGTCCTGATGCTCGGCTTGAGCGTGTCGCTGAAACACGATGATGTGACCGAGTCCCGTGTTTTTTCGATTCCGCTCATCGTAGAACGTTGAAATTGCGGCGCGGGTCGCCTGAAGGCTCTATAATGGGCGGTTTCCCCAGGGCTTCACTGTGACTCAGAAACTTCGCAATATCGCCATCATCGCGCACGTCGACCACGGCAAGACCACGCTCGTCGATCAGTTGTTGCGCCAATCCGGCACGCTCGATGCGCGCAAGGATTTGCAAGAGCGCGTCATGGATTCGAATGATCTGGAACGCGAGCGCGGCATTACCATCCTCGCGAAGAATACGGCGATCACCTGGGGCGACTACCGCATCAACATCGTCGATACACCCGGACACGCCGATTTCGGCGGCGAAGTCGAGCGTGTATTGGCAATGGTGGATTGCGTGCTGCTGCTGGTGGATGCGGTGGACGGTCCGATGCCACAGACGCGGTTCGTCACGCAAAAGGCGTTCAAGCATGGCCTGCGTCCGATTGTCGTCATCAACAAGATCGATCGCGATGAAGCGCGCCCGGGTTGGGTGCTCGACCAAACCTTCGATTTGTTCGATCGGCTCGGAGCGACCGATGAACAGCTGGATTTCCCGGTTGTGTACGCTTCGGCGTTACGCGGCTTCGCGGGCCTCGAGTCCACGGTGCGCGACGGCGACATGCAGCCGCTATTCAAGACCATCGTGGAACATTGTCCGCCACCCGATGTCGATGCCGACGGTCCGTTGCAGCTGCAGGTCACGCTGCTGGACTACTCGAGCTACGTCGGCGCAATCGGCATCGGGCGCATCAAGCGCGGCACGATCAAACGCGGTATGGCGGTCACCGTGGTTGGCCGCGAAGGCAAGCAGCGTTCCGAAAGAATCACGCAGATTTTGGGGTTCCACGGATTGACGCGCGTCGAGGTCGAGTCGGCAAGTGCCGGCGACATCGTGGCCTTCGCCGGGATCGCCGAACCCAAGGTATCGGATACTTTGTGCGATCCGGCTAAGGTCGAGCCGCTGCCGAGCCTGACCGTCGATGAACCCACCATCAGCATGACGTTCGAGGTCAATACCTCGCCGTTTCTCGGCCGGGACGGCAAGTTCGTGACCAGCCGGCAGATTCGCGAGCGCCTCGAGCGCGAGGCCATTCACAACGTCGCGCTGCGCGTCGAACCGACCGCGGACCCCGACAAGTTCGTGGTCTTCGGCCGCGGCGAGTTGCATCTCGGAGTATTGCTCGAGAACATGCGCCGCGAAGGCTACGAAATGGCGGTTTCCCGGCCGCGGGTAGTCATCAAGCAGGTCGACGGCGCGGCGCACGAACCGTACGAGCAGGTAACCGTCGACGCCGACGCGGACGCGCAGGGCGACATCATGTCGGCGCTCGGCAGCCGCGGCGCGGAACTCAAGGATATGC
>CAYRAC010000902.1:0-1912 GCA_964422045.1 uncultured Steroidobacteraceae bacterium | reverse complement strand
CACCGACATGAAACGCACGAAGGGCTGGCTGTAGTTGGCGGCGATTTCCACCGCGTATTTGCGGGCCGCGAGCAACGCGGCGCGGCGCGGCGAGCCGCCGCGGCGCGGCGCGGCGCGCGACTGCATTTCGCGGCGCACGGCGCTGCGCACGTCCGCAGTTTTCAAGAGCTGCGTCACCAGTGTGCGGCGGTGCGACAGATCCGGCCCGATGGTCGAAGCGCGTTGCGCGCGCAGGCTGCTGCGTAGGGTGCGTAGCACCCAGCGCACGCTGCGCTGTTCGTTCATGCCGTCCTGCAGTGCATCCCTCAGGCGCACCGCATCGCCGAAATGCACCAGGGCATTGCGGCCGTTGACTAACACGTTGAGCGCCTTGCGAAAGCGCCCGACCAGCACCCAGTTCTCGGCAAACAGCAGGCGCCAGAGGCTGGCTTCCTTATGCGGCGCACGCCCCCAGAAAATGGCGACCGGCACGAGATCGACGTCGAGTAGCGGATGCGCCGCCGCGGCGGCAATGAGACTGACCAGGTAGCGCGGCGCGCGCACAGCCTGGCGCGTCGACCAGAACCCCGCTGGGCGAATCAGCTCGAAATAGGCTCGGTCGGCGCGCCGCGTCCCGATCAGCAGGCGTCGCTCGGGACGCGGCAGGCCCAACTTCCCGCACACCAGGCTCAAGACCGCGGAGTCGGTATGACTCTCGCGCTCGAGCACATAACAGACCGGCCGCGGGCTGGCCGCTATCGCGGCCGCGGCGTCATCCGGCTTGATGGTCACCCGCACCCACAGACTCAAGATCTTGCGGACGCTCCAATTCCACGCCCGCCTCAACCCAGCAACGGGGTTCATGATCAAGCCGGTCTAAGGTGTGGCGTCGCCGCGCTCTTGAGTGTCGACGGCCTTGCGTGTCGCGTCGGTGTTGGCATCGATGAACAAAACCGACAGTGACAGTGTCAAAACCCCGAATAAGCCCATGTGCACCTCGGAAATGCCGGCCCCGACAGCCCGGAGTGTACAATCCTTCCGGACTTGCAGTCACTCGGAGTTCGTGCATGTTTCGTATTGCATTGCTGATGTTGATGGCAACGAGCCCGTTTGCGGCGAAGGCGGTTGACATCGAGACCGCGGCAAAAATCTATCAGGACGCGGACATCCGCGAGCAAGTGCGCGCCTCGTTGGGTTCGATGCCGGCGCATATCCGCCAGCTGTTCTCAGCCGACACATCGGCGCAGCTCTCCGATCAGCAGCTCGAACTGGTAACTGCAGCCGCCAAGCGCGGCTTTCGCATCGACGTCTTCGAAGCGCCCGCATTGAGCGCGCTCGCCACCAACCTCGACCCCGAGACGGTAAAAAAGACCGACGCCTTCCTGATGAGCAGCGTCGGCCGCCGCATGGTCGCCGCGGACACTGCCACGGCCACGCTCGAGGAAGCCAAGATCGACAGCATCATGAACGGCAAGTTGACCGCCCCGTCGACGCCGCGCCGCGACGCCTTGTTCGAGAAGTTGGAAGCGGCCTCGCGATCCACCGAATCAACGGTGCAGATTTTCCTCGGCATGGGTCAGGCCGTGGCCGTCGGCACGGCGGTCGGCTCAGGCAGAGATCCGGCGGACGTCGCCGAGAGCGCGCGCAAGTCCGGCGAGGCCAGCCGCCAGGCAATGGAACAAAATATGCGCGAGCCGCTGCGCCGTTATATGGCGTACAGCTATCGCGATTTGAGCGACACAGATCTCAAGCACGTGCTGCAGTTTCTGGAGTCGCCCCCCGGCAAACAATATGTATCGGCCTACATCGCCTCGCTCGGTGCCGGATTCGATGCCATGGGCAAGCGCTGCGGCGAGCAACTCGGGGAAAGCCTGCGCGAATTGGCCCAGGCGCAACTCGACGTTCCCACGGTCGGGGCGCCGCCCTCGATTGC
>CAYRAC010000901.1:0-1912 GCA_964422045.1 uncultured Steroidobacteraceae bacterium | reverse complement strand
ATTGACCTTAAGATGTCAGGTCATCGAGTCGTGGGCGCAGCCCTTTCCGCGGACGTGGATGCTTCGACCGAGCGCCGTCGATTGTAGGACACCGTTCATCGGCAGGTAAAGCACAGCGGCGCGCGGGTGCGCGACCAGACGAATCCCGTCAGTTCGTGTTTGCCCGCTTCTTCGCGAGATTAAAGCGGTACACGCTCAAGACGATCCCGACGGCGGCGAACACGACCGCGAGCAGCATATCGCCGCGTTGAAAGGCGCGGTACGCCATGACGAGCCAAAATACAAAGAGCACTCCAGTAACGGCTATCGGCATTTTGGAACTCCTTGTGTTCCCGAGACATTCGGGGCTCGCATCCGATTGAGGATGGCACAAGAATTGAGGCGTAGCCAGAATCGGGGCTAAACGTGTGCGATCGGTCACAGATCGGCAGCGCCCGATTGCCGCTTGATGAGGCCGTGCCTTTTCTTGCCGACGGTCAGGCGCGCCAGACCGCGCTCATCCAAGTCCGCGCTGGTGATCGTCGCGGTCGCCGATTGCACCGGCCGGTCATTGAGCTTCACGCCGCCCTGTTCGATGAGCCGGCGCGCTTCGCTCTTCGATGCCGCCATGTCGAGCGCGACGACTGCCTCGAGCACCAACAGCGGCGCGCCCGCCGCAAGCGTCAGGGACTTAAGGCCATCCGCCGCGGTGCCGGCAAAGGCTTTCGCTGCGGTGTCGGACGCTTCCCGCGCCGCGGCATCGCCGTGGCACAAACGCGTGATTTCGGTGGCGAGGATTTTCTTGGCGTCATTGATCGCGGCGCCCTGAAGCTGCTCCAGTCGTGCAATCTCCGCCACTGGCACATCGGTAAACATGCGCAGGAATCGCCCGACATCGCCATCCTCGGTGTTGCGCCAGTGCTGCCAAAAATCATAAGCAGGCAATCGCTTCGCGCTCAGCCATACTGCACCGCTCGCCGTCTTGCCCATCTTGGCGCCCGACGAGGTGGTGACGAGCGGTGAAGTGAGCCCGAACAACTCGGTTTCGCGCACCCGGCGGCCGAGCTCAACGCCCTGCAGAATATTACCCCACTGGTCGGAGCCGCCCATTTGCAACGTGCATCCATAACGCCGGTTGAGCTCGACGAAGTCGTAGCCCTGCAGGATCATGTAATTGAATTCCAGAAACGTCAGCGGCTGCTCGCGCTCGAGGCGCAGCTTCACGCTGTCCATGGTGAGCATTCGATTGATCGAGAAATGCCGGCCGATGTCGCGCAGGAAGGGAATGTACTTGAGGCTCGACAACCAGTCGTCGTTGTTGGCCATCACGGCGCCGGTCGGCGAAGCATCGAAGCGCAGAAAATGACCGAATATCTCGCGGATGCCGGCGATATTGGCACTGATCTGCTCGTCGCTGAGGAGTTGCCGGGTCTGGTCGCGACCGGAAGGGTCGCCGACTTTCGTCGTGCCGCCCCCCATGAGCACGATGGGCCGGTGTCCGGTCTGCTGCAGGCGGCGCAGCAACATGATCTGCACCAGGCTGCCGACGTGCAGACTATCCGCGGTGGCATCGAAGCCGATATAGGCCGTAACGATGCCGTCGCGCGCCCTCTGGTCGAGTCCGGCCGCATCGGTCTGCTGATGAATGTAGCCGCGCTCGGCGAGCGTTCGCAGAAAGTCGGATTTGAGTTCGGTCATTTGGCTACCACCGCATGCCCTGGATCCGCTTGTCGCGGTGCGCCAGGATCCATTGCGCATGTTCTGCCAAGCAGGCGTGCCCCAATGAGCGCAGGATCTCGAGCTTACGCTCATTGCTGGTTGCCGCGCGCAATTCGCCGGCGGCAAAGCTGAACAGCGAGTACATGTAGCGGTACTGACGAATCAAGGCCCGGTCCGCTTTTTCGTTCAAGTAAATCTCGAAAATCGCCGCATA
>CAYRAC010000900.1:0-1921 GCA_964422045.1 uncultured Steroidobacteraceae bacterium | reverse complement strand
ACCAGTCCACCGAGAATTTGATGATCGGCAGGTTGATGGCGCCGACCAGCGTCAGGATCGCGGCGGCGCGCGCCGCGCGCGACGGATCCTCGACCGCGCGCCACAGCGCCATCAGGCCGAGATACATCAGGAACAGGATCAGCACCGAGTTCAGCCGCGCGTCCCATTCCCAATAGGTGCCCCACATCGGCCGGCCCCACAGCGAACCGGTGACCAGCGCCAGCAGCGTGAAAGACGCACCAATGGGCGCCGCCGCCGCCGCCACGGCATGGCCCACCTTGATGCGCCAGATGAGCGCGACGGCACTGGCCGTCGCCATGACCGCATACACGGTCATGGACAGCAATGCGCTCGGCACGTGCACGTAAATCATGCGAAACGCCTCGCCCTGTTGGTAGTCGGGAGGCGCAATCGCGAGACCCGCGATCAACCCATATCCCAAGGCAAGCGCTGCGGCACCCAACGTCCAAGGCACGAACGCGGCCGCGGTTGCGTATACATAGGGCGGCGAGGCAAGCTTATAGAACCAGGTCCACATTCGATTACACAATCCTCATTCGAGCGTAATACGCAACGCCACCGTTGCCGCGAACGGCGCCAGCGTGCAGGTGATCACGCAAAGCGCCGCCAAAAAATACAAGGCGCCAAGCGCGCTCGCCCCGGAAATCGCACGATCCGTCGCGCCGGCGCCGAAGATCATGAGCGGCATCGCGAGCGGCAGCACGATCAGCGACAGCATCACATTGCCGCGCTTCAGCCCCACGGTGAGTGCCGCACCGATGGCACCGAGCCAACTCAACGTCAACGTGCCAAGGCCCAAGCTCAGCATCATCGTGGCAAACGCCGCCACCGGAATTCCGAGCGCGGTGCCGATCACGGGCGACACCAGAACCAACGCCGCGCCGCTGACCAACCAATGAGCCAGGGTTTTCGCCACCACGATGAGCGCCAAGTCCTGGCCGCAGAGCGCCAACTGCTCCAAGGTGCCGTCATCGGCATCGCTCTTGAACAGCGAATCCAACGACAACAGAGACGATAGCAGCGCCGCCACCCAAAGCACACCCGGCGACATGTCTCGCAGCAGCGACAGCTGCGCGCTCAAGCCCAGGGGAAACAATGTAGTTACGATCAAAAAGAACACCAAAGGTTGCAACAGCTGCTCGGGACGACGGAAACTGAGACGTAGTTCACGACGCACCACCAACCCGAACGCCGCGAGAGCGCCAACCGTCATGGCACGAGTTCCAGTCGGCGCACGTCGATGCCTAAATTGAGATCATGATGTGCAACGACCAATGCTGCACCTCCGTTCTGCACGTGGGAGCGAAGCAAGCCGCCAAACAACTCCATGCCCGCGGCATCCAAATTAGTGAACGGCTCATCCAGGACCCAGAGAGCCGCGTCCATCGCGAGCACTCGCGCCATCGCGACGCGTCGCCGCTGGCCTGCCGACAGCACGCGAGCCGGCAAACCGCAGCATTCCGCGACGCCGGTGCGCTGCAGGCTGTCACGCAAGCCCTTAAGCGTGGTGCGGCGCTTCAACCCCACGGCAAAGTGCAGATTCTCGAGCGCGGTCAAATCGGCCTTGAGCGCCGGTTCATGCGAAGCGAACGCCAGAGTGGCTTGATATTCGGCCCTGACGCTCGAAATCGGCCGTCCCCGCCAGCACACCAAGCCCAACTCGGGTCGCAGCAGGCCGCACACCACGCGCAGCAGGGTGGTCTTGCCGCTGCCGTTCGGCCCCGAGATATGCAGCAGTTGGCCCGCCGCCAACGTCAAACTCAAGCCCTTGAGCACATGACGCTCACCGCGCCAAACGTGGACCTTCTCGACTGCGAGTCCTGCTGTCGTATTCATGAGGCCGCGAGCTTAACTAAATCAAAGGGTTGAAGCTACTTTTTCATGCGCGACCGGCGACATG
>CAYRAC010000899.1:0-1929 GCA_964422045.1 uncultured Steroidobacteraceae bacterium | reverse complement strand
CCCTACCCTGCTCAGCGCTTGCATCGTACCGTTGGTGTTGTGGAATTGGACCATGGGTCTCGTGGTGTACCTGCACCACACCGATCCCGAGGTGCGTTGGTTTGCTGAGAAGAAGGAATGGACGCAACAGACGGCGCAGGTATCGGCGACCGCCCACTTGGAGGTCCCCCGGATCCTGGGCGTCTGGATGCATCACATCATGGAGCATCCCGCACATCATTTAAACTCAAACATCCCGCTCTACCATCTGCGGGCGGCCCAGCGTCATCTTCATCAGATCGCCGCGCCTTTCAAGCGTACACCGTGCACGTTGGCCCACTATCTGCGCTGCGTGCGGATCTGCAAGTTATACGACTACACCGCGAAGAGCTGGGTGCCGTTCCCAGCCTAGCGCGGCGCCCCATGCCGGTGCGCGAGCACCAGACTGCCATCGGTTTCGGCCGTGACGGGCGCCGGTATTTTCACGTAGGCAACCACGGGTAAATCCGGATAGGCAATCCGCGGCACCCCCACCTAACCTAGCAGAATGCATGACGGCAAGCGGGTGGGATGCGAGCTGTGTGGACTGGGACGCATGTGCTTTCCGGGCCGCCTAGCGAGCGCGAGCGAGCGCATGATGCGCGGTCTTGGCATCAGACGCATGCAGGTTCCGCGCGGTAGGACACTGTACCGATCGGCGGAAAAGGCTCAATCGCTCTATATGATCCGCAGCGGCTGCATCAAGGAGCTGGATAATTCCAACGGCCGTGACGCCACAGTCATCAATTTCGCCTTTCCGGGCGAAATGTTGAGTCTGCAGTGCCTCGAACCTGCGACGAGCAAGACGACCGGCGTTGCCGTGGAGCCTTCCTTCGTCTGCGCCGTGCCCTTGCATGCCTTCGACTCCATCTGCGCCACCGCGCCCTGGGCTGGCGTCGAACTCATCCGGTTGATCGCCAAGGCGGGCTCGGCGGCACGCGATTCACTCACGCTGATTCGTGACAAAGAGTCGCACGAACGGGTGGCCGGATTTCTGTTGAATGTATTCGAACGTCTGCAGCTGCGCGGCCTCGGCGGTCGCGAGATTCGGCTCGGCATGAGCCGCGACGACATTGCGAATTATCTCGGACTCAGAAGCGAGACGGTGAGCCGCTGCTTCACGGAACTGGCGCGGCGGCAATTGATCCGGGTCAGGGCCAAACGGGTCGAGATCCTGAAGATCGCCGAGCTACGCAACGTATTTCACCCAGCCTAAAGGCAGGTGCTTCTAGCAACTGCAGTGCGGTCAGCATCGCATGCGCGTTGCTGCTCACTGACGGGAGGATTCACTTCGATGTTCATCCACATCTTTCTGTTTCGCTGGAGCCTGACCGCGAGCGACGCACACAAAATAAATGCGATCCGCGAAATCGCAGCATTTCAAGGTACCATTCCTGGACTGCACGAGGTAAGTGTCGGCCGGAATGTCTCGCCGCGAAGTGGCGGCTTCGAACTGGGGGGTGTGATGAAATTCTCCGATTCGGCAGCGTATCGCGCCTACCAAAGGCACCCTGCACATGTCGCGCTGCTATCGTGGTTGCAGCCGCTTATCGAGGCGGTTGAAGTCGACTTTCCGCTCTGAAAAGCATCGCATAACGGCGGCCAAAGTCGGATATGCCGTGCGCGGTCCGATGGCCTGGTAGAAATCCGCGATGCGGTGGCTAACCCATTCGGGCGATGCCGCCACTCCAACCCGACGGGCACGCTCGCATCATCCGAGCCTGAACTTGCTGCGGGCAGCCCGTCACCAAAACTGCCGGTGACTGATTCGTTTGTCGTATCAAGTGTTGCTCGGCGTCGTGCCGCCTAAGGCAAGGAAAAGCTGGACGGTGTCGAAAAAGCGCTGGGCCTCGGAACGAACATAACCGAGGCGGGCTTGCTGAAACGCGCGCTGCGCGTCAAGGACTTCAA
>CAYRAC010000898.1:0-1931 GCA_964422045.1 uncultured Steroidobacteraceae bacterium | reverse complement strand
CCCAGAGTCGATTTCAACCACCGCGATTTCAACGGCGACAAATGCTCGGTCCAGCGGGGGTCTTGGGCGAGCGAGCCGAGCCGCCACCGTCGCCACCACTTCGCGTTCCATGAGATAAGGACCGCGAGCCTGATACCGGCCTGGAACGACCTCACGCAGCGCACCGGCGGTGAGCGCGGCGTCGATGGCATTGTCAGCGAGTCTGGGCGCGGTCGGCCCCAGCATCATCTGAACTCGTTTGATAAGCCCCGCTCGCGTCACCACGGTATTTCCACCTAGGTTGCTGCCCGTCGTGCGAAACGCGAGCGCGGCGGCAACTTCGACCGCCGCGAGCAATCGACGAGGGTCCGTCAAAGCCACGCCGCTAGCCAGCGCCGCCGCATCCACTTTGGTCCACGGTTCGAGCAGTGTCATCGCGTACGGATCCGCTCGGAATCGGCGTGCGGCGTCTGCGCCGAATAGACGAACCGCGGCCGCCGCGGTTGCGCCCTCCAGTCCCATTTCATCCAGTCCCTGAAGCGTGCTCACTTCGTCCAGCAACAGGCTGAACGCGTCCACAATGGCGGAAGCTTTCATCACATCGAGGACGTTGGCGAGGGCTTGCACGTCGCGCGCGCGGATCACGTCGTAGAGGCGTTCGCCGAAGGCGTCCCAAAGTCTCTCGGCATAACCTTCCCCGACCCCGGGTATGGCGGGATGGCGCGCGATCCACCGACGAATGGTGGCTCCCCGTGGTACGGCCGGCGCGGCCCACGCCGCATCGACATGCTCGATGTATTCAACACCGCCGGTCCGATGATTGCGGACCGGGTAGGTCGCGGTGCTACCGCAGATCCGCCATACCTCGCCGGTGACGGGATGTCGCAGTAGCACACGTCCCGGCACACGAGCGCGCACCACCCTGTCCGCGGAGCTAGCGTCGCGGCCTATCATGATGCCCCCACCCGACGTCCCGCTGTGGAAGGACGTCACTTGCACTCGTACGTTGATTGTTTCGGTCACGGCAGCCTGCCGGTTTCAGCGAGGAGTTCGCGCAGCGCTCGGTATCGCGCGTTCTCCGCGCGCAGGCTCGCATTCTCCGCACGCAGGCGCAGAACTTCTTCCTCGAGAGATTTCGACCGCCTGTCCGCGCGGGCCTTGCTTTCCTCGCGGAGCTGGGCCGAATCGAACGCGGTTAGATCCTCGGGCGTGCCGGTATCCAAGCCGAGTCGCCGGTGCGAGTCGTCCAACAGCATCTTGGCCGTCTGATTCGTGTAGAAGACACCGCGGTCAAACCCGCAAGCCTCGGCGATAACTGACAGGTTCGGGCGACCATCGCGAGCGGGCAGGCCGCGCTGCTCAGCGACCAAGGAGTCCAAGTAGGCGCTGAGCCGGCGAACATTTTCCTCCCCCTTCTGGATACCCCTCATTGGGCCGCCTTCGATTGACCGTCGTTCCTAGGCGGCAAGACGATGTCTCGGTCGAGTTGCTCGGGGGTCATGCCCTTGTCCATGGCTGCATTGTGCGACCAGCGCTGGAAGCGCTCGAGCAAGTCATGGTTCTCTTGTTCGAGCCTCTCGTTCTCGTTTCGCAGCCGTTGCACCATTTGCCGTAGGTGCGCAACCGCCGCATCACCGTTGCTGGGCTCGCCGGCGGTTTTCAGGCTGCCCTCGAGTCGCTTCCTCGCCATCTCCCAGGCATTGAGGATGCGCGGTTGTTTTCTAAGGCCCGGCTTGGTGTAGCGTGCGCCGTTCAGTTCCGTGGTCAGCAAGGCGATGTATCGCTCCCACGTGAGCTTGCCAGTCCAGCCGTCGAGAAGCCGGACGGCTAGGGCTATATCCGTGTCGGTAAGACGACGCGCCATCATTTCACCTTGAACCTGATAGGATTTTCTGCCAGCGCTCTAGCGTGTCGGGCGGCGCAAACGCTTTTCGTTCGCGTTCCCGGATGCG
>CAYRAC010000897.1:0-1936 GCA_964422045.1 uncultured Steroidobacteraceae bacterium | reverse complement strand
TTCTGACGACGCTGACGACCAACGGCACTGAAATCGGTCGCAGTACGCTGGTTCGAAGTTACAATGATCTCGGCGAAATCAAGGAGTGGGCCGGAGAATTTGCGACCGGCAATTGGATCAAGCTGAGCAGCGAGCACAAAATCATCCAATTGAAACTGACGCAGGCGCAGGGGCAGACGCCGACTCTGACTTCCACCGGCACCGACATTGTGACCTCATCGCTGTGGTCAGCCGCGACCGGTTGGGTGAGTGGCGCGCTCGGCTTTGGCGACGACTGAGCGCACTCGCCAGGGCGCCTGCAATTTGGCGCGCACGCTACTTCGTATTGAGCTCCGGCTTCTCTTGCCACAGGACGTTTACGATGACCCACCGTCCATTGATTCTTGCGAGATGCACATAGTCGACCCACCCCAGAAACACTGCTTTGGCAGTCGCCTCGTCTGCGTAAATATCGAAAATCGTTATGTCCTTTTGCTGTCTCTCTTTGGGAATCAATGTGCACTTTGGTCTCGACTCCGTAGAATCCGCGGCGCAACCACCGTCTGTGCCGGTGCCTGTAACCATTAGAATGATCGCCGCCGAGTCCGCGTCTTGGCGACGGGATGTGATGAAGGATAGTCTAGCTTGGGGTGCCCGTTTCGTGCCCCGGTTAGGTCGATTTCTGGTCGTTCAGATGGTATTCAAGCACTTGCCGTCCGCTCGGGCTGCGCGACGAGCTAAGCTTACGTGATGACTACAGAGCTCGATGTTCTCCGCCTCGTCAGCGACCGACTGTCTGCGCACGGCCTTTCATTCATGCTCACCGGCTCATTTGCGCTGGCCTACTATGCCACGCCTCGCATGACGCGTGATCTCGACATCGTGGTGGCGCTCGATGAGCGTGATGTAGCTGCACTGGTAGCGGCGTTCGAATCGGATTTCTACATTGACGCGGACGCGGCACGCGCTGCCGTGGTTTCAGAACGAATGTTCAATCTCATGCACCTTGAAAGCGGGGTAAAGATCGACTTCATCGTTCGCAAGTCTTCCGAGTTCCATCAAGTAGAGTTTGCGCGCCGCCAATCAGTAACGATCGCCGGTATCCGAACTTGGATCGTCAGCGCAGAGGATCTGATCCTATCGAAGCTGCTGTGGGCGCTGGATTCGAACTCTGAGTTGCAGCGCCGGGATATTCGCCAGCTCCTCGCCGTGGCAATCGATATCGACTATATTCGCAAGTGGGCGCCCGAGTTGGGCGTCACAACCTTGCTCAACGAACTAATGCTATGAACGACACCTCCGCCGCGATTCTACAGGTCGTGGCCGATCGTCATCGCTCGATGACGCCGGCAGAGCGCTGGCTGGCAGCGTCCTCTCTATTTGAGTCGGCTCGCAGGATTGTCGAATCCTCGCTTCCGAGTGGTCTTTCGATGGAGGAGCGGAGACTTGCCGTGGCACGGCGCTTGTACGGCGATGAGTTACCGGACGCGGCTTTGGTTGCACACGCGAGGTATGTCGGTTCGCGAACTTGAGTCAGATGACGCGTTGCGCGCGCGCCAGGCGCGCTGATCAATTAATGCCCGACGCGAGTCTTGCGTCTCCATGGACGCAAGCGCCGCATTCACCGGCTCCAAGTAGAAGGCGTACTGAGATAGACAGACACGCACGAATTTCCGCGCGCCGTATCCTCCGCGGCGCAACACCGACCGGTGCGTCAGCCATACGACGCCGGCAGTGCCAGCAATGAAAGCTCGATGCGCCAAACGCGTCAGGGCCTGCGCCGCAGCGCCCCGGCCCGCCCGCTGTGTGAGCAGCAGCTGCGATTCGAAGCCAACATGGGCAAGCTCATCGGACACGAGGCTGCGGCAGAGCGCCCTCAAGCGCTGACAATCGGTGGCCGCTTCGAGTGCTCGGTAATACACGATCCCGATCAGCTCAGCGCTGATGAGTATGTATA
>CAYRAC010000896.1:0-1941 GCA_964422045.1 uncultured Steroidobacteraceae bacterium | reverse complement strand
CCCTGGGCGCGAGCCGCGGCACCGTGCTGCAGGGCGTGGCCGCCGAATTCTCGGCGTTGGGGTTTCTATCGGGAACTCTTGCGGCCTTTGGCGCCACGGGTATCGGCTGGGTTTTGGCACGGCGGTTGTTTTCGCTCAAGTTCGAACTCGATCCGTGGGTATGGGTCGTGGGACTGGTGTGCGGCACGGTACTCGTCGGCGTGAGCGGCACGCTGGCCACGCGCCGAGTCGTCAATACGCCGCCCATCGTCACGCTGCGCGACGACTGAGTCGCTTCAACGAACTTCGAGGATCAGCCAGCCCACCGGAATCGGATCGCCGCGAAACGGCAGCGCCTCGATCCGCACGTTGTAGATGCCGGACGCAAGCCCCGTGGAATTGAGCGTGATGCGCAGTTCACCGTTGGAATCCTTGAGCAGATTGTTCAAGACCAAGGCGCGGCCCTGATCCTTCTTGTCGACGAACATGCGAAATTGCATCAGCTTGGCGGTGTAGCCCAGATCGACGTGCAGATCCATCAGCTGCGGCGCGGCGCGGTTCACCAGGATCCGCGCATGCTCGAGACCGGGAACGTGATCCGGGCTCACGCGCAATTCCGTCTTGGTCGCCGGCTGCACCAGCGAACCATGATTCATCAACGCCCGCGTGTCTTCGAGCTCGCCGCGCAACAACATGTACTTTGCGAGCACCGCCCAGAACGCGAGCAGACTCAGCAGAGCGATGATGCTCGCGCCGATGAGAACATAGACGTTTCTCCACCAGGGTGGTTGCGGCTCCTGCAGATCGACCGGCCTGCCGCACGCTTCGAGCAGCTTGAGGCTCGATTGGGCGCGCTCGGAGAGCTTCAGTTCGTTCAAAAAGTCGGGATTCGCGCGGCACCAATTCTCGAGATCGCGCGCGCCCTTCAATGGCAGCTTGTTCTCGAGATAGCGCTCGACGAGCTGGTGCTCCTCGATGAACTTGCGATCGAAGCGCGGCGGCGCGGCCGGCGGATTATCCGGTGAAATGGTGCGAGCGTTCATGCCTTTCAGTTCCTGCTTGGCATCATGCCGCCTCTGCGCCGCAGAATATGTGAAATGATCGGCATATGACCGGCGCAGGCTCCCCCTGGGGTGTGGGACGAGACGCGCGTCACTATTCCTCGCTCAGGCGATTGGATGTCGCGCGGCGGGCAGTAGGCGGCCGCTATCCAGTTCCGCGAATACGGCCTCGCGCTGCGCCGGGGTGAGTTGCCGCCAATCGATCTTGCGGTTGCCTAGGGCGAGAAGGGCCGCATCGGAGATGCATCGCCTGACTCCCGGCCGGGCCCGCCAGCGCTGCGGCAGTGCGCCGGTGCGTCCGCGGCGCACCAAATCGATGATCGCTTGAATCACGCGTGGGTTGTTGGCGAGATCGGCGTGCGACTCATCGACGAACAGGCACTTGAGCTTCGGCAGCCGCGCCGATTCGAGCGGCACCGTCCCGTCGCCGTTGCGGTCCATGAAGTATTCGAAACCGGCGGCGCAGCGGCGCAGGTCAACCACGGTTTCCTGGTTGACGCCGACAATGTGCACCATGCGCGAGTCAGCGGGCGCCAACGCCGCGTAAGCGGCCGCGCCGGCGGCCAGAAGCTGCGAACTCGGGGCGGGGCCGTCGGCTGGCCAGCTGCGATGGTCGAACAAGTCCACTCCCTTGGGCCCCGGCCGCGGCAGCATGTGATACAGGCCCGGAAAGGTGCAGAACACGTGTTGCGCCAAGTGTTCGGCCGAGTGCTTGCGGTCGAGGGTCGACATATTGCGCACGAACGGATACGTGCCGCGAGCTGCGCCCCGAGCTCATCGACGCCGCGCCGCCAATCGTAGGAATAAAAATCCGCATCGCAACCTGCGAGTCCGAGCTGCAGCTTGAGTTTCGCGTAAGAGAACAGCAATACCCCCATCGCTTCGAGCGCTATGCCCGAGG
>CAYRAC010000895.1:0-1942 GCA_964422045.1 uncultured Steroidobacteraceae bacterium | reverse complement strand
AATCGAAAGGAGCGTCGAGATGATCGAGAAAGCCGGTATTTGGATTGACCACCGCAACGCCGTGATCGTGGTGGTCGGGCCGAGTGACGAGGAGCGTACTTCCCGCATTGAGTCGAACGTCGAGAAGCACCTGGAGCGCTCGGGTGATTCACCTCTCAAGGGGCGTTACGAGCCGCTTCAAGTGCCGCCGGACGACAGGCGGCAGATGGCGCTCACGCGGGAACTCAATGCGTACTACGATGCCGTCATTGCAGCCGTTCGCAACGCCGAATCGCTGTTCATAGTGGGGCCGGGCGAGGCCAAGGGTGAACTCAAGAAGAGGCTCGAGAGAAACAAGCTTGGCGGGCGGATCGCAGAGGTTCGGACGGAGGGTAGAATGACCGATCGGCAGATAGCGGCCACGGTGCGCGAGTATTTTGCAGTTTCCCGATAGCTCGCGCGAGCGACGGCTCTGCGGAATGTACCTATAGATCGCTCATAGCTCGAGCGTTACTTTCTGCAGCTGGTTCACGGTCTGTCGAGAGTAATCGCTATGAAGGGTCCGATCAGCTTCACTCTCAACGGGCGCGCCGTGACCCTGGACACTGAGGATGACCGGACTCTCTTGTGGGTGTTGCGCACGGACTTTGCGCTCACCGGAACGAAGTACGGCTGCGGCGAAGGGTTCTGCGGTGCGTGCACGGTCATCGTCGGGGGCAAGGCCGTGCGCTCGTGCCTCACTCTGCTCAAAGATGTTGCCAGCAACGAGGTGCTGACGATTGAGGGTCTTGCCCGCGACGGCGCGTTGCACCCCTTGCAGCAAGCATTTATCGATCATGGCGCGTTCCAGTGCGGCTACTGCACTGCAGGAATGCTGCTATCGGCGCTGGCGCTTTTGCAAGAGCAGCCTAGCCCGGCGCGAGACGCCATTATTTCTCATATGGATCGCAACCTGTGCCGTTGCGGTGCGCAGCAAAGAATCGTCGCGGCCATCGAAGCCGCGGCGCCATTGATGGCCGCGCTATCTTGAGAGGGCTCGCCGACATGAATCGCCGAGAGTTTCTCCACTTGATGGGCTGGGGTGTCGTAGTGTTCGTAGGCCTCGGTTCCGCGGCAGCGGTTGCCGATGAGCCCAACCGGTTCTACCCCAAGGACTACAACGCCTATCTCGTCATTGGTAGAAACGGCCGAGTCACGGTGTTTTCGGGCAAGATCGAGATGGGACAAGGCGTCTTAACCTCGCAGGCACAACTCATCGCCGAAGAGCTGGGTGTCTCGGTTGCGTCAATCGACATGGTGTTGGGGGATACCGATCGATGCCCGATGGATTTGGGCACATTTGGCTCGCTGACCACTCGCATGTTCGGTCCGGTGCTGCGTGCCGCAGCCGCTCAAGCCCGTGCTGAACTGATGGCATTGGCAGCAAAAAAATTGCGCGCCGCGCCGCACAGACTACTGGTCGAGCACGGCATGGTTGCGGTTGCCGGACAACCCCATCGGCGAGTGAGCTACGGCGAGCTTGCCAAGGGTGCAAACATTGTTCGCACGCTGCAGGGCGATGCCGTTTTGCGCAGCGCGGCGCAGTTTCAGGTGATGGGTACCTCGACCCTGCGGCTCGATGGGCGCGAGAAAGTCACCGGTGCGGCGCGGTACGCGGCCGATATCCGCGTTCCCGGTATGCTGTATGCGCGATTGTTGCGCCCACCGACGCACGGGTCGACGCTGCAGCACATCGACACGTCAGGGATCGACAGTTTGCCGGGCATTTCGTTGGTCAATCAGGATGGCTTGATCGCGGTGCTGCATGCGGATCCCGAGGCGGCCGAAGAAGCATTGAGGCGGCTGAAAACCACGTGGCAGGCCTCAGAAGGGAAACTCGATCCGGACAGTATCCATGACCACCTCGTGTCGCAGGCCGCTGGGCCGAAAACGCTCGCCCTTCGCGGCGACGTGACCGCTGCGC
>CAYRAC010000894.1:0-1942 GCA_964422045.1 uncultured Steroidobacteraceae bacterium | reverse complement strand
CGACAGCGGGCAGCGGCTATTGATCGGCGGCCGCGGCCCGATGCGCGAAGTAACGGCCACCGCGGCGATTGCGCATTTGTTGGCCTATGCACGCACCCTGTGGCCGGCGCTGGCGCAAACCGCCTGGACGCATGCCTGGGGCGGGCGCTTGGCGATGACGCCGGATCATTACCTGCACGTCCATGAGCCGGCCGATGGGATCTTGATCTGCTTGGGCTACAACGGCCGCGGGGTTGCGATGAGCACGGCGATGGGCGCGCAGATTGCGGAGCGACTGACGAATCGCTCGGCGAGTTTCGACATGCCGATCACCCGCTTGGCTCCAATCGCCCTGCACGCGTGCTGGCCGTTGGCCGTGCGCGGCGCGATTGCGCTCGGGCGCATCCGCGATTTTCTCGGCCTGTAAGCGCGCGCAGCGCTCAATTGTCGGTGTAGGCCTTTCGCAGCCGATGCAAGTCGATGATCACATCGAAGTGCTGGTCCGTCGGCAGCTTCGGACCCGAGGCAAATTCGTAGCGGCGGTCGAGGTTCGCCATCTCGGGATGCAAATCGTGCATCGCGCGTTTGAACATCTCCTTCGGCACCCATTCGGAGTTCGTCGACAGCGACCCGAACTCATCGTGATAGATCGTCGCCGTCGAAATATCCGCGGGAGTCGAGGCGATTGCAAAAATACGCGGCGGGTGCACGCCGTTCAGGTGCACATGTTTCGCCCCGTCCATGATCAACTGCCACTCATTGCCCTGGGGTACGGCGATCAGCGCATAGACATGGTGTTGCGCGCTCAAGAACGCGATCGATACGACGAGGCTCGCCAACAGCCGCCGGCCGCCCGGTCCGATGCTCTCCGTCAGTGCGCGAACCGAGGCCACCAGAAAACACAGCAACACGGCAGTCATTGCCAAAATCGTGCGATAGGTGGCGTAGTGTTCCGAGGCGATCAAGCTCACCGCACACGCGAACACCGGCAGACCCAGAAGCGCGGCCAGCCATACGACGCCGCGCGAATGTCCGTAGCGGCGCCATTCGAGGTACGCGCCCGCCAGCAGCAGTGCGCCGACCACCGCGGCACAGCCGAAGTACAGCGCATGGTCCCGATGATTGTTGTCGTTCAGCACGAACAGGCTGAGGCCGTTGGGCAGGCATTCCTGCAGGAACCACGCGATTTTCTCGCCCCAATGATGCTCGAAGGCAATGCGCCCGGATTTGACGAAAACTCCGGTCGCGTACAGCACGCTCATCACGGAGTACGCGAGGCCCAAAGCCGCGACCACGAAGCCTGCGTGAATTCCGCTCCAGCGCGCGCTTTGCACCAAGTTGCGATGCCGTTGCACGATCACAGCAGCCGCCAGAGGCACGACATAGAACAACGCGCTCGGCTGGTAGATGAGCGCGCTCACGACCAGAAGACCCAGGGCCACCAGCCATTGGCCGACGGCACGGGCCGGACCTGCACTCGTTCCGACGACCAGAGCGCCTTCGACGGTGAAGAAGGCGCCAACGGACAAAAGGGCCGCCGCAGCATACGGCCAGCCGATCGCCCATCCGGCAATCACCTGCGCGGACGGAATCAATGCAAGCAGTACGGCCACACTCAAGCTGCTGCTGAACGACCAGCCGAGCGCGCGCAGGCCGCGAAAACTAACCAACGACAGCGCCCCCAACAACAACGAGGCCGCAAAGCGCATCCATTGTAGATTCTGGACCGTGCCGGTCTGCCCATAGGTGGCCTGCAGCAGCCAGCCGTAGATTGGGCGTGCGTGCGATGCGCAGAACTTGATGACCGTGCCGGGCTCCTCGTGCGCCTCGCGCAAATTGGAGTAGTCGTCCCGCAAGCCGAAGTCATGAAAGGTCGCCGGCCAATACGTCACCATCGGCACCAGGAAAAGGAACGCGGTGAGCAGCCACGCACGCAGACCGAAAACCCGGGGCTGTTCGATTG
>CAYRAC010000893.1:1604-1944 GCA_964422045.1 uncultured Steroidobacteraceae bacterium | reverse complement strand
CTTTCGAGCATCGTCGCGGTGCCAGAAAGAGCGGAGAGTGCGGCACGACTCGCGACGTCAGCGCCGTTGTTGAACAGGTAGATCCGCTGGTTCGGATATTCGGTTTCCGCAGCGGCGGCGACACAGCGAAGCGTGTCGCTCGTATTGTTCCAGTTGAGTACGATCGTGGCGACCAGCGGCGCGTTGGCCGGCGCCGAGCGCTGATTCAACGGCGCGTTGCCGCAGGTCGCCTGTGCGTAGCGCATCCGTCAATCGTCCTCATAGGAACCTGCGCCCGCGAGCGCCCTGTCCCGTTCAGGTATGACAAGACGGGACCGCGATCAAGAGAAGACAGCACTGC
>CAYRAC010000893.1:0-1594 GCA_964422045.1 uncultured Steroidobacteraceae bacterium | reverse complement strand
ATGGCTAGCCTCGTTGCTCCCTTTCTACTGCCCGCGAGGTACCGGCTATCGATCGCTGTCGTGGCTTGCACCTGAATGGATAACGGCCGCCTACGGACAGGTTGATACGTCAGCATGCGCGATGCACATAATGCTTTACGGCGATCGATTGGCGAGCCCTTGCAACGTGCGCCATGCAGTGTAGGCGGCCCACTTGATCGTGGGTCTGGCACCGAGGGCTTCACGAGCATAGAAGGCCGCCTCAGTGTGGCGACCATCGGCAGCGAGCAATTCGGCGATTCGCTTCAGCGTATATGACTTGTATCGGCGACCGTATTCACGAATGGCGACATGTTGACTGAAGATTATAGCGCGATCGAGCAGACGAAGTTGCGACAGACGTCTTTCGAACTCGGTGTGCACAGTGGTCAGGTTTGCTCGCTTGGTGGGATCCGGGATGTTGTGCCGCGCGACCATGACCGGCGCGTACTTCATAATGTGCGCGCTATCAATAAGCCGGAGATAAAGATCTCGGTCCTCTTCCCATCTGGTATTCTCGTCAAAGCCGCCGATTTCCTCAAACAGAGCGCGACGTACAATCAGCGTGTTCAAGTGGCAAAAGCCAAGGCTCAAGAGCAACTCTTCGGAGACGACGGTATGCACACCGTGGCGATCCGGTCGATTGCTTAGCTTATTGAGGATTTCAGGCAGATCTTCGATCCAGATGGGTCCGGGTCGTTGCTCGCCATGCAGGAAGGCGGCTTGATTGGTCATGTAGAGATCGACCGGGGCGTCGGTTTCCGCAATTACAGCCCGGGCCAGCTCCAGATGGTTCGGATCGGTCCACCAATCGTCATCGTCGAGGAAGCAGAGATAGGGGGCGTTTGCTTTCGTCGCACCGAAGTTGCGTGCGTAGCCGGGCCCATGCCCCTTAGGCCGGGCAATAAGGGAAAAGAACTGGACACGCCTCGGGGCGACAGCGTGAATAATGGACTCATACTCAAGCTGATACTCTGGGGAGGAGCCATCGTTGACAACTATGACCTCGATTTCCGTCACTGTTTGAGCAAGCACGGAGTCAAGCGCCTGACGGAAGAGTTGGGGGCGGTCGCGGGTTGCTATGACCACTGAGAAATGCGGCATCACGATCTCCTAGCCGGCCGTCTCGAGCGAGTGACGGCTCCGGCGCTCCGGGTATAAGTGCGTAGACCAACCGGGACCACTTTATCCGTTATCACAGGGTTGAACGAAAGACCGGTACGGCGTCAGGCCGGATCATTCCGGGCTGGCTTCCCGAATCAATCGCCGCTATTCTGTAGGGATCATGCAGGGGGGGCCAAGTGTTTCATGACGCCCGCAAGGCAGACCAAACCGACATTGCGACGGACGTCTGCATCATCGGCGCCGGGGCCGCAGGGATCACTATTGCGCGGCAACTTGCGCACACACCAGTTTCGGTTCTGCTCCTCGAGTCGGGAGGAGAGGAGTTCGACGCGGAGACGCAAACTCTGGCGCAGGGCGAGAATATAAGCTTCGATGATTTCGACGTGGCCACGACGCGGCTACGCTTTTTTGGAGGAACGACAAATCATTGGGGAGGCATGACGTACCGGCT
>CAYRAC010000892.1:0-1946 GCA_964422045.1 uncultured Steroidobacteraceae bacterium | reverse complement strand
ATGAGGCTGCTCGGCGCAGAGGTCCGCGGCGTTTCGTCGGGCTCGAAGACGCTGAAAGACGCCATTAGCGAGGCCATGCGCGACTGGGTCACCAACGTCCGGACGACCTACTATCTCCTCGGCAGCGCTCTCGGCGCGCATCCTTACCCAACCATGGTGCGCGATTTCCATCGCTGCATTGGTATCGAGATGAAGCAACAGATTCTGGAGAAGGAAGGCCGCCTTCCTGCAGCGATCGTCGCCTGCGTCGGCGGCGGGTCGAACGCCATCGGCGCGTTCTACGAGTTCATCCCCGATCGTCAGGTGCGGCTGATCGGCGTGGAAGCCGGCGGCCGCGGAACAGAGTTGGGCGAGCACGCAGCCCGCTTCCAGGGCGGCGCGCCCGGCGTCCTGCAGGGCACATTCTCCTACGTGCTGCAAGATGAGGACGGCCAGATTGCGTTGACGCATTCGGTTTCCGCAGGACTCGATTACGCCTCGATCGGCCCCGAGCACGCCGCGCTGCACGACTCGGGTCGCGCTGAGTACGTTTCGCAGGACGATGCCGCTGCGCTCGATGCGGTGGTCAAGTTGGCGCGAACTGAAGGCATCTTGCCTGCTCTTGAAAGCGCGCATGCCGTGGCCGAGGCTTTGCGCCTTGCTCCCTCGCTCCCGCCCCATGAAATACTGGTGGTGAACCTCTCTGGACGCGGCGACAAGGATATGGGCATTCTTGCCCGTGAGCTGAAGATTCTGGGGGCGTGACTGCGGGATCCGATGCCGATTCGTTTCGATCACAAACCGGGGCTGGTCGTCTATCTGACGGCGGGTGATGCCGGCCTTCAAGCCGGCCGCCTGAATACCCGCGAGGGCCTCGATGCCACCCGCGCGGTTGCGCTCGCTGCCATCGACGCAGGCGCGGCAGTGATCGAGCTCGGCGTGCCCTTCAGCGATCCGCTGGCGGATGGTCCGGTGATTCAGCGCGCCATGGAGCGTGCGGTGGCTCGCGGCACTCGTCTCGCGGACGTGCTTCAACTGGCCCGCGAGATTCGAATCGAGCGTCCTGCTGCGGGCCTGGTGATCTTCAGTTATCTCAATCCGATTCTGCGTTACGGCCTCAAACGTTTTGCCGATGATGCAGCCGCGGCCGGCGTCGATGGCGTGCTGGCCACCGACATGATCGTGGAAGAAGCCGCCGATTACGAGGCCGAATTGGCGCGCGTGGGCCTTGCGCCTATTTTTCTGGCCGCGCCCACCAGTCCCGACGAGCGCCTTGAGGCCATCGCCACCCATTCCAAAGGATTTGTTTACGCAATCTCGCGCACCGGAATTACCGGCACACAGCAGACCCTCAATTCGGACGCCGCGGCGCTTGTCGCCCGTATTAGGCGATGGACCGCGCTGCCGGTGGCCGTCGGTTTCGGCATCTCCAATGCGACTCATTTCGCCCAGGTCGCGGAGTTCGCGGATGCCGCGGTGGTCGGCAGCGCCATTGTCGAGCTCGTTGAACGCTCGACTCCGGAAACCGCGCCTGGCGCAGTGGCTCGATTTATCGAGGGCCTGCGCTTGCCACGAGCGGCGCTGGCCCGGTAAACAAAGCAAGCCGCTGGCTTCTAGTCTCTTGCTTCTGGCCCTCATTCTGCGCCGCAAAGGTTCGTTGAAGACCGCTGGAACTGACCGGAACAGGAGTAGCTGAAGGCTAGAGGCGAGTAGCGAATGGCTAGCTTTTCAACACGAGGATGAAATGACGCTGGAAGAATTGCGACTTCGAATCGATGAACTGGACCGCCGGCTTGTTGAGCTGCTCAGCGAGCGCGCCCGGGCCGCACAAATGGTCGGCTACCTCAAGGCCGCCACTTCGCTGCCGGTTTACGAGCCGGCGCGCGAGAAGGTGATCTATGCCAACGTGCGCGCGGCCAACAAGGGGCCGCTGCCGGACATCGAATTGACGCATATCTACGAGCGCA
>CAYRAC010000891.1:0-1958 GCA_964422045.1 uncultured Steroidobacteraceae bacterium | reverse complement strand
TTCTGGGAGAAGTTCTACTTTCGTCCCGGCAATCTCGGCTACCCGGTGTTCGACCTCGGTTTCGTGAAGATCGGCGTCTATATCTGTTATGACCGGCATTTTCCTGAGGGTGCGCGCTGTCTCGGTCTCAATGGTGCGGAGATCGTGTTCAATCCTTCCGCAACCGTTGCTGGGCTCAGCGAGTATCTTTGGAAGCTTGAGCAACCGGCGCACGCTGCAGCCAACGGCTACTTCATCGCCGCGATCAATCGTGTGGGCACAGAGCCGCCGTGGAACATCGGCGAGTTTTACGGATCGAGCTATTTTGCCAATCCCCGCGGACAAATCATCGCCCAGGCCTCGCGCGACAAGGACGAGGTACTGACAACGGACCTGAACCTCGATGAAATCGCCGAGGTGCGACGCACCTGGCAGTTCTTCCGGGATCGCCGGCCTGATCAATACGGTCCGCTTGTGGCTTCCTAACGCGCAGGCTGCACCACGTTGAGCGCAACTAGATCTGAGGAGTATATGAGTCTCGAAACCCTACCCGACGATCCGCAACTGCGCGAACGATTCACCGAGCTGAAGCGACCGCTGACGGCGCAGGCTGCGACGATCGAATCGAATCGCTGTCTCTATTGCTTTGACGCGCCCTGTACGGCCGCCTGTCCGACTCACATTGATGTTCCCGGGTTCATCAAGCGGATCGCCTCCGGCAACCTGCGCGGATCGGCTCTGCGCATCCTCGATGCGAATATTCTCGGCGGTAGCTGCGCGCGGGCCTGCCCTGTGGATGTGCTGTGTGAGGGTGCCTGCGTGATGCACAAGCAAGGCCGCCATCCCATCCGCATTGGTCAACTGCAACGTCACGCGATGGATTTCTTTCACGCCAGCGGGGAAGAGCTCCAGACCGCTCCACGCAACTCGCGCCATCTTCACGTTGCCTGCATCGGCGCCGGTCCGGCTTCTCTGGCGTGTGCCGCGGAATTGTGTCGTCGGGGAGCACGCGCGACCATCATCGAGCGGAAAGCTTTGCCCGGCGGCCTCAATACGTACGGAGTTGCGGAGTACAAGCTGCGCGCCACGGAGAGCCTGAAAGAGATCGACCTCATCCGCCGTATGGGCGTTGAATTTCGCTTCGGAGCCGGAATTGAATCGGGCGAAGACCTACGCGAACTCGAAGCGGAGTTTGATTTCGTTTTTCTTGGCATCGGCCTCGGGGCACTTGAGCAGTTGAGTATTCCGGGCGAAGAGAATGAGGGCGTGATGAATGCGCTCGAACTGATCGCCGGCTACAAGACGGGTCGCATTCGGGAGCTTGCCGGAACGGTGGTCGTGATCGGCGCAGGCAATACCGCAATCGATGCTGCCAACGCCGCACGACGCCTTGGCGCTGAGACAGTCTATCTGCTCTACCGGCGCGGCGAGAGCGACATTCCCGCATTCGATTTTGAGTACGAACACGCCAAGGTTGAGGGCGTGCAGTTCCTGTGGCGTCGTCAGGCCGTCGCGATTCGCAAAGAAGAGCACGGCGTGCTGATGCTCGATACGGTGCAGGTACGCGAGGTGGACCGCACTCTGCAGCCTATCCCGGAATCACGCCAGACGATCGCCTGTCACCTCGTGGTGCCTGCCATCGGTCAATCGCCCATCACTGACCTGATGCGCGATTGTTGCAATGTCGAAGTGCGCGATGGAAGAATCGTGACCGATCGCGTGACTGGCAAGACCCGTAATCCGCGCTACTTTGCGGGCGGCGATTGCGCCAATGGTGGCCGCGAAGTGGTGGACGCTGTGGCCGACGGCAAGCGGTCGGCCCTGGCCATGCTGGAGATTGCGGAGACCGTGTATGCCTGATATTCACGTGCGCAGATTTGCCGGAGCGATCGACTCGCCCAATCCGTTCTGGCTGGCTTCAGCACCGCCGACCAACTGCGGCGAGCAGATCATGCGCGCCTTCGATGCGGGCTGGGGCG
>CAYRAC010000890.1:0-1959 GCA_964422045.1 uncultured Steroidobacteraceae bacterium | reverse complement strand
CCTGCACCATGCGCTCGGCGATGCGAGCGCGCAGCCGCGTCATCGGCACGCGCTGTTCGGCGCGCGCGCCGCCGGCGGCCGGCAGCGGCGCTGGCGCCGCGGCCTTCGACGCCGCTGCAGGCGCCGCGTCCTTGGCGGACAGGTAATTCACGACATCCGACTTCGAGACACGGCCGTCGCGGCCCGAGCCGGTCACTGCCTTCGGATCGACCTGGTTCTCTTCGAGGACCCGTTTTGCGGCCGGGCTGAGTTTGCCCGCAACCGATTCGGTCGACTCCTTGGCGGTCGTCGCGGCGCTGTCGGACGCCATGATGGCCGGCGCACTGGCACCCGGGAGTGCGGTGGCGCCCTCCTCGAGTATGGCCAGCACCTGACCGCTGGTCACCGAGGTGCCATCCTTAAGCGTGATTTCCTTGAGCACGCCGGCCGCCGGTGCCGGGACCTCGAGAACCACCTTGTCGGTTTCCAAGTCGACGAGATTTTCGTCGCGCGCCACCCAATCGCCGGGTTTTTTGTGCCAAGACACAATGGTAGCGTCAGCCACCGACTCCGGTAGCTGCGGCACGCGAACTTCAATTGTCATTATCCTGTCCTAATTTGAATCACTGGAAGGCGCATCGTGTGCCGGGAGGCCTCTTCCGGTGGAAGGCCCTGCAACGCCGCGACCACCAGATTTTTCTGTTGCTCGTCGTGCAGACCATGGATGCCGGTTGCCGGGGCCGCGGCGCCGGCGCGTCCCGCGTAGAGGAGTTCGTCGTTCGGACCCAGTTTCGATTGCAATCGATGCCGGATTTGATACCAGCCGCCTTGGTTTTGCGGCTCTTCCTGGCACCAGACGATCTCGCGGGCATTTTCGTACTTGCGAAGAATCGCCTCATATTCTTCCTGCGGGAAGGGGTAGAGTTGCTCGAGCCGCACGATGGCAACAGTGTCCACTTTGACTTCGCGCCGTGCTTTCAGAAGGTCGAAATATACCTTGCCGCTGCACAGCACCAGGCGGGTCACAGCCGCGGGTTTGATGTCGTCGACTTCATCGATTACCGAGTAGAAGCCGCCGCTGCTCAGCTCTTCGAGCCGCGACACCGATAACGGGTGTCGCAGCAAGCTCTTCGGCGTCATGACGATCAGCGGCTTGCGCAGGTGGCGCACCATCTGCCGGCGCAACATGTGAAACATTTGCGCCGGAGTCGAGGGCACACACACCTGCATGTTGAACTCGGCACAGAGCTGCAGGAAACGCTCGAGACGTGCTGACGAATGCTCGGCCCCTTGACCCTCGTAGCCATGCGGCAAGAACAAGGTGAGCCCCGACAGCCGGCCCCATTTGGCCTCGCCGGACGTGATGAATTGATCGATGATGACCTGCGCCCCGTTGCAGAAGTCGCCGAACTGCGCCTCCCAAATAGTCAAGCAATGCGGTTCGGTGGTCGAGAAACCATATTCGAAACCCAACACCGCTTCCTCGGAGAGGACCGAATCGGTGACGGTGAACGTCGGCTGGTTGGTCGCCAAATGTTGCAGCGGGGTATACAGGCGGCCGGTGACCTGGTCGTGCAGCACCGCGTGACGGTGAAAGAATGTGCCGCGCCCGCTATCCTGGCCGGTCAGGCGTACCGGATAGCCTTCCTGCACGAGGCTGGCATACGCCAGATTTTCGGCAGCACCCCAGTCGAGCGCGAGGTCGCCGTTTACCATTCGTTCGCGTGCCTGCATGACGGCGAGAACGCGGGGCTGCAGAACCCAGTCCGACGGATAGGTCGTGATCGCCTTGCCAAGGGCGCGTAAGCGCCCCATGTCGATCGCGGTCTTCACCGGCTCTCCCCAGTCCGCGCCCAAGTACTCGCTCCAATCCACCGTGAATTTGTTGCCGATGAGACCGAGGGCGGCGCGCGCCTGCGGTTTGCCCTCATCGAGGCCATTGCGGTACTGCTCGATCATGGCCGTCGCCTCCGCGGCGCT
>CAYRAC010000889.1:0-1962 GCA_964422045.1 uncultured Steroidobacteraceae bacterium | reverse complement strand
CGAAGCCGATGCTGAAGCGCAAAACCTTGAAGCCGAGTTTCTTGGCAACCCAGTAGTGCCCGAATTCGTGGACCGCCACCAATATCCCGATCGCGACCAAAAAGGCGGCGACGAAAAACAACATCTTCATGCGAAGGCTCCAGAGCTAGGCTCGATCAAGGCTGCAGCCAAGCGTCGTGCCGCGGCATCGGCGTCCAAAACATCGCCCAGAGCCTTGACGGGGGAGGAATCGAGGCGCTGCATCACTTTGTCAATGACCGCGGCAATCGCAGTAAAGTTCAAGCGCCGGTCAAGAAACGCCTGGACCGCGACCTCATTGGCCGCATTCAGCGCAGCCGGCGCCGTGCCGCCGGCTCGGGCCGCCGCCCTGGCGAGCCCGAGACTCGGGAATCGCACATGATCCGGCTGTTCGAAGCCAAGCTGGCCGATTTCGGCCAGGCTGAGCGATTGTACACCGGAAGCAAATCGCTCCGGCCACGCCATCGCCTGAGCGATCGGGGTGCGCATGTCGGGTGCACCCAGCTGCGCCAACAATGAGCCGTCCGCGTACTCCACCAGCGAGTGCACCACGCTTTGCGGATGGACGATGACCTCGACGCGCGACTCCGGCAAGCCGAACAGCAAGGTTGCCTCGATGACCTCGAGCCCCTTGTTCATCAGAGTGGCGGAGTCGACCGAGATCTTGCGTCCCATTTTCCACTTCGGATGGGCGCACGCTTCATCGGGAGTGACGTGCACCATCTGCGCGGCGTCGGTGCAGCGGAACGGACCGCCGGATGCCGTGAGAATCACGCGCTGCACGCCGCGCGCGACATCGCCCGGCAGGTAACCCGCCGGCATGCATTGGAAAATTGCATTGTGTTCGCTGTCGATCGGAATCAGCTGCGCACCGGCGCGGCGTACTTCATCCATCAGGATCGGGCCCGCCATCACCAACGCCTCTTTGTTGGCGAGCAACACGCGCTTGGCGGCCCGTACTGCTGCCAGAGTCGATTGCAGTCCGGCCGCACCCACGATCGCCGCCATCACCACGTCGACGTTGTCGGCGGCGACCGTTGCCGCCATTGCGTCGGCGCCGCACTCGACCCGGGTCGCCGCACCCGAATCGCGCAGCGCCGCCTGCGCCAATTGCGCAGCCTCGGGGTCGATGAGTACGACCGTCTCTGCATTGAACTGCCGTGCCTGCTCGACGATCACTTGCCAGCTGTTGCGCGCGCCGAGCACGGCGACCCGAAAACGCTCCGGATGCAGGGCGACGACCTTGAGGGTGCTGCGCCCGATGCTCCCGGTGGATCCGAGAATCGCCAATCTCTGGGGGGCGCTCATGCAATCACGCCCGAGCCGAACAGGCCAAGTGCGTACAGGGGTGCCGCCGCGGTAACGCTGTCGATCCGGTCCAATAGGCCGCCGTGACCCGGCAGCAGCACGCCGCTGTCCTTGAGCCCGGCGGCGCGTTTGAACATGCTTTCGGTGAGATCGCCGACGATGGAAAAAATCCCCACGGCGCAGCCGAATGCGACCGCGCCCAGCGGCGGCAGCCCGAAATATGCCGCGCCTCCCCAAGCCACCAACACGACCAACACCAGGCCGCCCACGGCGCCCTCCAAGGTTTTGCCTGGGCTCACGCGCGGCGCCAATTTATGCCTGCCTAAACTACGGCCGGCAAAGTACGCACCGACGTCGGCGGCGATCACCAGCAACACCAGCCAGAGCACGATCATCGGACCGCGCGCGAAACCTTGGGGGACGCTTTGCAGCTTTGCGAGTGCGATGAACGGCGGCACCAGAACCGGTACTCCGCACAGCAGTGCAAGCATGGGATTATGGCGCGCCGGAGCCAGCGACAACCACAACAACGCAATTAGCCACCAGGCGCAGGCGGCGCCGAGCAGCAGCAACAGATGCGCCGGGGACGCGCACCAGCGCCAAGCGATCAGCAACAGCAGCGTCACCGCGGCGGCA
>CAYRAC010000888.1:0-1965 GCA_964422045.1 uncultured Steroidobacteraceae bacterium | reverse complement strand
GCTGCGCGCCGCCCGGCGAGTGGCGCAGACAGCGCAAAAGAAAGTGATTTCACCATCCGGGGCGCGCCGCCCACGCGGCTGTTGCGACAGCCTCGCGGTATTTGCTCCGCCACCGGCAGCGATGCCGGTTCTGTGCTATTTTTGGGACCGGTAGCATCGGCGACAGCCGAGGCGCGGTTGGAGCACACAGGGGTCCGCGGTTCATGAGTCGGCAACGGGTTCGGTCGGGCGTCAAAGCGGCAAAAAAGGCTGCCGCTTCAACAGCGGCAAAGCACGCCGCCGCAAGACCCGCGGCCAATCGCAAGGCGACCATCCGCGACGTCTCGCGGCTTGCGCACGTCTCGCGCATGACGGTGTCCCGTTACTTCAGCAACCCCGATCTCGTGCTGCCGGCGACCCGCGAGCGCGTCGCGCAGGCGGTCGCGCGACTTTCCTATGTTCCCGACCGAGCGGCCGGCAGTCTCACCACGCGCCGTTCGGGATTCATCGCCCTGATCCTGCCGACACTCACCAACAGCAATTTCGCCGCAGTCGCCAAGGGATTGACCGAGATTCTGCGGCCGATGAACTACCAGCTCCTGGTCGGCTATACCAGCTACAGCATCGGCGAGGAGGAACGGCAGATTGAACTGATGTTGGCCCGGCGCCCCGAGGCGATCATCGTCACCGGCGAACAGCACTCGCGGCGTGCTACGGCGCTCTTGATGGGCGCCGGTGTGCCCGTGGTCGAGCTGGCCGATCTGCCGTCGCGTCCAATCGATCGCGCCGTCGGCTTCTCCAATCGCGACGTCGGCCGCGTGGCCGCCGCCCACTTCATCTCGCAAGGCTACAAGAACATCGGGGCCATCGCGGCCGGCCGTACCGAGGACATGGTCGATTTTCGTGGCGACGCGCGGCTTGAAAGTTTCGAGGAGGCGCTCAAGACCGCGGGTCTGCGCACTGATCTCGTTCTGCGTCATGGCGAACCGCCGGTATCCTACGCTCACGGTGCAGCGGGCTTGTCCATTCTGCTCGAGCGCGAGCCGAAGCTCGAAGCCGTGTTTGCGATCTCGGATGTCGCGGCCGTCGGGTTGATGATGGAGTGCCGCCGGCGCCGGATCGACATTCCTCGAGGGCTCGCGGTCATCGGGTTCGGCGATTTCGACATCGCGGCGGAAATGGAACCGCCGCTGACGACCATCGGCGTGAAATTCGACGAGCTCGGCCGTGAGACCGGCATCCTGATCGTTGATCTGTTGCGAGGGTTGAAGCCGCCCGAGTCCCGGGTCACGAACGTGGGCGTGGCGTTGATTCGTCGCGGAACGACCCTGGCGCGAGCGGGCTCCTAGTCGATCGCACCCGGTACCGGGTGGCCTGCGAAGAACGCGTCGAGGTTGGCGAGCACCGCACGAGCCATCGCCTCACGGGTTTCCACCGTCGCGCTCGCGATGTGCGGCGTCAGCACCGCGTTCGCAGCGCTGCGCAGCGCCTCGGGCACGTGGGGCTCGTCGATGAATACGTCGAGCGCCGCTCCGGCGATGCGCTGGGTTGCGAGCGCCGCGATCAGCTCGGCTTCGTCGACGAGTGCACCGCGAGCCACATTGACCAAATAACCGCTGGGCCCGAGCGACTCCAAAATCTCGCGCCCGACCATGCCGCGGGTGGATGCATTGGAGCTCGCCGCGAGAATCAACACATCGCTCATGCTTGCGAGCTCATTGACCGAACTGACGAATCGGTATGGCACCGGCTTCGCGCTGCGATTGCAGTAGGCGACCGGACCAAAGGCGGCGAGGCGCGCGGCGATGGCGGCGCCGATATTGCCGAGGCCGACGATGCCAAAGCGTTTACCCGACACCTTGCGCGCCAGCGGCGCCTCGCCCGCCGGCCACGATCCGCCGCGTACCAATCGATCCGCAGACACAATACCGCGCAGCAGAGCGATCACGAGTCCGACCGCGAGATCCGCCACATCGTCGGTGAGTA
>CAYRAC010000887.1:0-1968 GCA_964422045.1 uncultured Steroidobacteraceae bacterium | reverse complement strand
GTGGCGGTCACCGATCCGGGTCCATTCGCAGCGCAACGTGTAGCCATCGGCCGCATAGACCTCGGACCAGCCCGAGGCACCCGGGTCGATGTCGCCGGCTTCGGAGCGGCGCGAACCTGGGCCGCCGTGACGGTCCCAGAAGTCGCGAATTCTATCGTCGGTATCGGGTGACGCATTACCCTCGGTGGGGTCGATCGGCATTGAAGTTCTCCTAGCGCGCATCCGCGACGGCGGGTGCCGCTTGCGCAACCAGCGCGGCACAATCGGCGTTCTTTGCCAGGCCCGGGTCCACGAATGCCAAGATGGCGCCGATCGGCGTCAGCAGCGTGCCCAAGACCGTACCCGCCCCGACCTGCAAGATGGTTTTCTCGGTGTCGATTCCCACCTTGGGCTTCGACAAGGTCCCTTCGACCAGGACCGGCGATCTTAAGCGCAGCAAGCGGATTTTTTTCGGCTTGCCCTGCAGTTTGAGGTCCAGGCGTTCGGTTTGCAGATTGATGTCGCCGCCACCGGTGATCAATACATTGGTCGTGTCCATCACCAGCATTTTCGCGTTGAGCTGCCCCTTGTCCGCTTCAAAAGCGCCCACCCCGCAGCGCAGTTCCGTCCGCTCTTCATTCTTGGTCAACAACAGCCCCAATCCGCGCGACAGATTGATGCCGGTGAGTTCTGCGAGCACGGCGCGAATCTCGCCGTGCGGCACCACGATGTTCACGCTGCCATCGGCCGTCGATGCAAACTTGTGCACCGACTCGCCCGTGCCGTGCAGCTTGATCCGGCCCGCCAGCATTCCCTCCAAGGCAGGCGCTTTGGCGGAGGCACCCTTGAATTGCGCGAGGTCGATATTCTCCAGATGCATGTCGATGTCGGACTCCGGTATCGGTGTCGATGCGTTGATTTGCACCGTGCCTGCAAATTGTCCCTGGGGAAGGGTGAACGACAGCGGATCGAGACGCAACACGCCATTGTCCAGGGTCAAGTGGAATTGCAAATGCTTGAGCGGCAGCTTGGGCGAGTTCAGCGCCTGCGCCTGGAACCGCACATCCGCATCCATGCCGCGCGCGCGGTCTACCTGAAGATCGGCATCGGGCAGTAGCCCCGCGGCCGGGACATTTTGAGCGGCGCTCGCCGCCGGCGTCGGATTCAGCGATCCCTGGGCCGGTAGTCTCGCTCCCACCGTCGGCGCCAAATCCTTGATATTGAGACCGGTCGACGTCAGCTCCGCGGTCAGTTTGGGGCGGTTCTTGCGCAGCGCGATGGACAGCTTGCCCGACAGGTCGCTCGAACCCACGATGCCGTGAAAATCCTCGATGCGAAACTCGTTGCCCTGATGCTCAAGCGTGCCGGCCAATCGATATTTCGACGTGTTCGGCAAGGCGAGGTTCGTCAAATAGAATGCATCGGCCAAATCATCGCCGCTCAATGAGAATTTCGCCTCGTACGCGGCCAGGTCGAAAGGCTTGGGGATCGAGCCTTGCACTTTGAGCGTCAAGTCGCCGGCCGTCACGTCGGTGGTGAATACGTACGGCTTGTGGGGATCGACGTTCACCAGCGGACCCCCGTCTGCCTGTAGCTTGAAGGGACGGCCGTTGAGCGAACCGCTGCAGCGCAATTGAAATGCCGAATTGTCCGGGGTGCTTGCCTTCTCATCGGCAACCAAGGTGCCGTTGAAGTTCAATTTACGTACATGATCCACGACGTGGACTCTTCCTTGCTGGATGATCAGGCGCCATATGGCTGGAATATGCGGTGAAGCCTCGGCGGGCTGCGTTGGATTCGACTCCGGGTTCCAATTCGCGCGCCCCGACTTCTCGCGCTCCAAATTCACCTCGGGTGAGATCAGTTCGATTTGCGGAAACACCAGGTCTCCGCGCAGCAGGCGTCCGAGACTCACCTGGACCGTGATCTTCTGCACGCGAAACAGGGATTTCTGTTCCGCCCACGATGCGTTGTGGATGTCGAGACCTT
>CAYRAC010000886.1:0-1974 GCA_964422045.1 uncultured Steroidobacteraceae bacterium | reverse complement strand
CTGCATTCGGGCGACGCGCCGTTAAAAAACACGCCTAGTGTAATAACTACACGAGCGTATTTGCTAGAGTGAAGCCGCACGCGATGTCACCGTCGCACGACTTTTGCGGATCGCGCCATGTTCATGCTTGGAAAAGCGTTGGCCGCAGCTCATCGGCTCGTCCTGGTGACGGTGTCTTGCGTCCTTGCGGCCTGCAATAGCGCCGTTTTGTCGCCGGCAGGCCCGGTCGGGCGTCAAGAGCGAACCATCCTGCTCGATTCGATGGCAATCATGCTGGTCATCGTGGTGCCAACGATCGCGGCGACGCTCGGGTTTGCGTGGTGGTTTCGCGCCGCCAATCGCCGCGCCCGATATTTGCCGACCTGGGCGTATTCGGGCCAACTCGAACTATTGGTGTGGTCCATCCCCGCACTGGTGATCTTGTTTCTCGGCGGCATCGCGTGGCTCGGGTCGCACGATCTCGATCCGGCTCGTCCGTTGGTCTCGCATGATCGCCCGCTGGAAATTCAAGTCGTCTCGCTCGATTGGAAGTGGTTATTCATCTATCCCGCGCAAGGGATCGCAAGCATCAATCATGTCGTCGCGCCGGTCGGCGTGCCGCTGCACTTCAGCATCACTTCGGCAAGCGTGATGAATGTGCTTTTCTTGCCGAGGCTCGGCAGTGAGATCTATTCGATGTACGGCATGGTCACGCAGTTGAACTTGCAAGCGGATCAGCCTGGAGACTATCCGGGTCTGTCGGCGCATTTCAGCGGCGACGGCTTCTCCGACATGGCGTTCGACCTTGAGGCCGTTCCGTTGCAGGAGTTTTCCGCGTGGACGAACGCGGCCCGCGACCGCGGAGCCGCGCTCGATGAGGATGCCTATCGCGAGCTGCTCCATCAGACGCAAAACGTCGCGCCCCATACCTATCGCAGCGTCGCGCCGGCGCTGTTCCACGATATTGTCACGAAATCCCTGCCGCCCGGCGCCGGCCCGCAGCCGGGCGAACCGAATCCGGCAGTGTCGCCGCGTCCCGGACAATAGTATGTTCGGCAAACTCACCTGGAGCGCGATTCCGCTCGACCAGCCGATTCCTCTCGTTGCCTCTGTGCTGGTTGCCCTGGTTATTTGCGGGGCTCTGCTCTGGGTCATCGTCAAGGGCCATGCTCCCTACGTGTGGAACGAATGGATCACCAGCGTCGACCACAAGCGGATCGGCGTCATGTATTGCCTGCTCGCGCTGGTGATGCTGCTGCGCGGATTCATCGACGCTTTGATGATGCGCTCGCAACAGGCGCTTGCCTTACATGCCCCGGGCTTTCTGCCGCCCGCACACTACGATCAAATTTTCTCGGCGCACGGCACGATCATGATCTTCTTCGTGGCGATGCCGTTCGTCATCGGTTTGATGAACTTCGCGGTCCCGCTGCAACTGGGCGCCCGGGATGTGGCGTTCCCAACGCTCAATTCCGTCAGTTTCTGGCTGACTGCGGCGGGCGCGTTCTTGGTCACCGTGTCTTTGTTGATCGGCGAGTTTGCGCGGACCGGCTGGCTGCCGTACCCGCCGCTGTCCGAGCTCGCGTATTCCCCGGGTGTGGGCGTGGATTATTACCTGGTGGCATTGCAGATTTCCGGTGTCGGTACGCTGATGGCCGGTATCAACATGGTCACCACGATACTCAAGATGCGGGCGCCCGGGATGTCTTACATGCGCATGCCGATTTTCTGCTGGACCTCGTTGGCATCGAATCTGCTGATCGTAGCCGCGTTCCCGATTCTCACCGCAGTGCTCGCGATGCTGATGCTCGACCGCTATCTCGGTTTTCACTTCTTCACCAACGAGGCCGGCGGTAATCCGATGATGTTCATGAATCTGATCTGGGCGTGGGGACATCCGGAGGTCTACATCCTGATTCTGCCCGCGTTCGGTGTTTTCTCGGAGGTTGTCGCGACTTTTTGCGGCAAACCGCTGTTCGGATACCGCTCGATGGT
>CAYRAC010000885.1:0-1977 GCA_964422045.1 uncultured Steroidobacteraceae bacterium | reverse complement strand
AGGTGGATGTCGAAGTCGCGATTGATGTCGATATTGGTCGTCCACTGCGCAGACTTGAAGAAACCGTCATAGAAGTTGCGCGGTGTCGAGTCGGTGCCCGGCACATCGGTCACCACCCCGGTGGTTGGGTCCTGACTCTGGTAGCCGCCAAAAATCCCGGCATTCGCCGAATTGATCGTGTACTCATCGACGTGGTTCACGCCGTACGAGGTCGACAAATCCCAGTTCCAGTCGAGCGTTGCGCCTTTAACGCCGCCCGTCAATTCGTAGTCGTATTCATGGAAGGCTTCCTGCGGATCGAAACCATAGGGAAAGGGGTAATTGGTGACCCCGCCGGTGAGCGGACCGGTATAGGACACGGTGCTCGGAGTTCGATAATTCTCGTACGATGCCACCTCTTCGTAGCCGTAGGTGCCGAAGGAATAAAATTGCACGCCGCTGCTTAAGTCAAATCCGGAATTGAAGGTGAAGATCTTCAAGTTCGACTGCGCGTCGCCGACGATGAGATTCAAATGCGGATAGCCGGGGGCGGATACCCAATTGGAGTTCGGGTACGTCACGTCCGGGCTCAGCGTGCGCCCGTCGATGCCGCCTCGGTCGCTGAATCCGTGATTGCGCACTTCCCCGGAGAAATTCAAATACCCGCCCTCGAGCGGCTGAAAGCCGACGTGCCCCGTGTAGTCGCTGGTGATTCCGCCGCCGTCCTCGTAGCGTCCGTAGGTGCCGCTGAGATCCCCGCCCGAGGAGTCTTTCTTCAGAATGATGTTGATCACCCCGGCGATCGCGTCCGATCCATATTGCGCAGCGGCCCCATCGGTCAACACTTCGATGTGGTCGATCGCGCTCACCGGTATGAAATTCAGATCCACACCGGCGGCGCCTTGGAACGGGCCCGAGTCGACTGCGAGGTTCGAGGTCGTGTGGCGGCGCTTGCCGTCCACCAGCACCAGCACATCGTTCGGGCTCAGTCCGCGAAGCTTCGCCTGCAGCGTCGCGTTCGCCGTGTCGCTGCCGAAGCCTTGCGCCGTCAGCGAGGGCACGATTCTGGCCAGCGTGCTCACCAGGTCCGGGCTTCCAGAGGCGATCTGAATGCTCTCCGAACTCAAGATTTGAATCGGCGCCGCGCTGTCGGAGGCCTTCAGTCCGCTTTGGCGCGAGCCGGTGACGATCACCTCGTCGAGAGAATTGTCGGTATCGGCTGTCGTCGCGGCCGCATCGGCCCATGCGACGCTCAATTGCACGCTTGCCGCAGCAGCGCCCAGCGCTGCAATCGCGAATCGTTTAGCGACGAAACGGTTATTCACAAAACTCAAAAGCATTTAAAATCTCCCTTCATTTGTGTTGAATGTCGTCGCGCCACTCTGGGTGATTGCGGCCGGCATTTCGCGCCACAGTACTTAGGACCGAGCGAATCCGCCGCTACTATGTTGTTCTATCGTTAGACGGAGGTTGAATACTCGTGACGATGAGAACGTCGTGCGGCGCGCCGCACGGTCATGTCGAGAAGCTATGCCGATAGAACCAAGAATTGTTGGTAACGTTTTCTGAACGCGCTACCGTGTTCATCGGGCACCGCGGACCGCGAACGAATCGGGTTGTATGCATCCCCCTGCCGATCCCTACTCTCGTTCGCGATCTGCGGCTGCCCACCAGTTCACCGGCGCGGTTAGGAGTCCGTCTTGAAGCGGTTGCAATCAAAGAAACTACTCATCGCCGGTCTGGTGTGGATCGGATTCACCGCTGCAGCCAACGTCCGCGCGCATCATTCCTTCGCGGCGGAATTCGACGGCAACAAGCCTGTACGCCTCGTGGGCGTCATCACAAAGATCGAGTGGACCAATCCCCACAGCTACTTCTATCTCGACGTCAAGAACTCCAAAGGTGTCGTGGCCGGTTGGGGCTGCGAAGCTGGGAATCCGGGCGCCCTGTCTCGGCGCGGCTGGAAACGCGGCGACATCAAAATCGGCGATACGTTGA
>CAYRAC010000884.1:0-1980 GCA_964422045.1 uncultured Steroidobacteraceae bacterium | reverse complement strand
TGACAATCTTGGTGTTATCGGCCGCAACCATGGTTTGGTTGTTCTGGCATTTTCCGGTGATTACCGCCGTTGCCACGCTCGCCATCCTCACGAGTCTCGGCGTCTCGGCGCGCCTGGCGCGCTTGACCGACAGCGAGGCGAAGGATTTGAGCCGCAATCAGCAGGGCGTGTGACGCGCGCCTTATTTTCCTATACAAAAGCTGCCGAATATCTCGCCCAGCAAATCCTCGCTGGTGAACTCACCTGTGATCTCGCCCAGGGCGTGCTGCGCGAGGCGCAAGTCCTCGGCGAATAGCTCGAACGCCCGCGTGCTGCTCAATGTGTTCGCGGCGCTTTGCACATGCTGCCGGGCGCGCTGCAAGGCGTTGAGATGCCGGCGCCGCGCAGCCAGGGCTCCCGATTCGCTCGGGGTGTATCCGGCACTGGTCTGCAAGTGAGCGCGCAGCAGATCCATACCGGTACCGAAGCGGGCGCTGAGGAAAACTCGCGGCGGCACAGCGGCCTCATCCACCCGCGCCGGCAGACCGGCAAGATCGATTTTGTTGATAACCAGGGTCACGGGGATGCCGGCGGGCAAGCTCGCGAGCTCCGACATCGAGCCGGCCAAACCCAGGTGATCGGCGATGCCGGCATCGACGATGTACAGCACGCGATCGGCGCGCGCGATTTCGCTCCTCGCGCGCTTCACTCCCTCGGCCTCGACGACATCGTCGACGCTACGCAGTCCCGCCGTGTCGATCAGGTTCACCGGCAGGCCGTCGAGATGGACTTGGCAACGCAAGACATCGCGCGTCGTACCGGGCACCTCGGTCACGATGGCTACCTCGTCTCCGGCGAGCCGGTTCATCAGGCTGGATTTTCCGGCGTTGGGCTTGCCGGCAATGACGACATTCAGACCCTCGCGCAGCAGCGCGCCTTGCGCGGCCGCGGCGCCGACCGATGCGAAGCCGGCAAACACCGCGGCGAGCCGCTCGCGCAAAGCCGCATCGGATAAAAAATCGATCTCCTCATCGGGAAAATCGATGGCCGCCTCGACATAGGCTCGTAGCGAAGTGATCCCGACATTCAACGCTGCGACCCGCGCCGAGAACTCCCCTTGCATGGAGCGCACCGCGGCGCGGGCGGCGGCCGCGCTTCCGGCTTCGATCAGGTCGGCAATGGCTTCGGCCTGCGCGATGTCGATCTTGCCGTTCAAGAAGGCGCGTTCGCTGAACTCTCCGGGTCGGGCCAGGCGGCAGCCGAGCTCGAGCAGGCGTTGCAAAACCAAATCGAGAACGACCACGCCTCCATGTCCTTGGATCTCCAAGACGGGTTCGCCGGTGTAGGACGCCGGCGCCGGGAAATACAACGCGAGACCTTCGTCGATGCTGGCGTTGTGCGCATCGAGGAATCTCGCGAGCCGCGCGCGCCGCGGATTCGGCAACTCGCCGAGAATCCCGACGGCGATCTGCGGCACTTGAGGTCCCGACACGCGAATGACGCCGACGGCGCCGCGCCCCGGAGCTGTGGCAATGGCGGCGATGGTATCCGGCGGCGTCACGGCACCTTAACTTCGAGGCTTGGCGGCCTCGGCTTCAACCACCTGATTCACGCGCCACTGCTGCAGAATGGTGAGGAGCGTATTGGTCAGCCAGTAAAGCACCAGGCCGGCCGGAAACCACGCCATCATGCCCGTCATCACCAGCGGCATGAACTGCATGATTTTTGCCTGCATGGGATCGGGCGGCGCCGGATTCAACTTGAACTGCGCGAACATCGCGCCGCCCATCAACAAGGGCAGCACGAAGTAGGGGTCGCGCGAAGAAAGATCGTTGACCCACATGAGAAACGGCGCCTGGCGCATCTCCACGCTCTCGAGCAGCACCCGGTAGAAGGAGATGAAAAACGGAATCTGCACCAGCATCGGCAGGCAGCCGGCGACCGGGTTGATCTTCTCCTTCTTGTACAGCTCCATCATCGCCTGCTGCTGCTTCATCTTGT
>CAYRAC010000883.1:0-1983 GCA_964422045.1 uncultured Steroidobacteraceae bacterium | reverse complement strand
CGGTCGCGTAATAGCCATGCTCCACGTCGGCTTGAGCAGCCTGCAAGTTGGAGGTCGCATGGGCAAAGGATGCATCGAAAATGCCGCGCAATGCGCCGCCATTGTCGAATTTCGTCAGCCACTGAAAATTATTCGCCTGCGATACATTATCTTGATACAGGGTCGCGGTCTCTGCGCCGAGCGCATTGAAGGTCGCATTTTGCACGGTGCCGTTGCCGTCGATCGAATAGGGCTGGGTCGGGTCGAGGCCGGGCAGCGGGCTCGTGTCTTGACCGTTGAACCACGCCTTGTCCGAGTAATCGATGGTGGTCTCATCTTCTCGCGAGTAGAACCACAGCAGGTTGCTGGTGATCGAATCGGTCAGTTTCACCGCGATATCGAAGGAGGCACCCTTTTCCTTGGACTCATCGTTCACGTCCGTGAAATAGCCGAGCTGCGGAACGATGTAGTTCTGGGCTATGGTTCCGACCTTGGCGGCCGTGAGCAAGCCGGTGTAGGGAGGGGTGGCAGAATTCGAAATGACCCAGCCGCCGCGATTGGCATCCTGGTATTCATCGGTATGCGTCTTCAAATCGGAGTAGGTGAGGCTGGCACTCATTGCCACGCGGTCGTTGAGCTTGAACGTTCCGACCAAGGTGCCATCAGGAGTCTTGGAGTTCTGGCGTTGCGCGTCGGATTCGCGAAATAACCCGCCGAGCGACAGGCCATCGGGTGCCAGGAGCGGATCGGCGGTTTTCAGATTGATCGTGCCACCCAGGCCGCCTTCGGTGATGGCGGCATTCGGATTCTTGATGACATCGATGCCCGTCACCAGTTCGCTCGGGATGGTCTCCAAGGAGCCATACTGCTTGTTGCCGCCGGCGCCGCCGCCCGACGCCTCGCCGGAAACGTAGAATTCCTTGCCCGTCAGAAACACGTCGCCGTTCAAAGTCACGAGATTTTGCCGCAAGCCATCGATCAGGACGGAATTGCCCTGACCGTTGGCTCCCGAGCGATCAATCTGCACGCCGGGTAGGCGCTGCAGCGACTCGGCGACGTTGTTGTCGGGCATCTTGCCGATATCTTCGGCGGCCACGGACTCAATCGGCAGATTGGAGTTGCGCTTGGCATCCAAGGCGGTTTGCAGTGACTGGCGGTAGCCCGTCACCACGATTTCCTGCAAATCGTCGGATTTTGTCGCAGCCTGCGAGGTGCTTTGTGCTGCGTCGGCGGCGAAGGCCGCATGCCCGGTCAGAGAGGCTTCGAGTGACACCGCTGTCATTATTGCTAAACGAGCAGCCTGGCGCGCCCGCTTTTCTCTACGATGCGACATGGTACGAGGTCTCCCAGTAGTTTAACTTTTCCTGCCATCGGCGAGGTTCGACTCGAGACCGACGTCATGCTTGGGCATGCTTCTGTCGGCTGCGAGTCCCTCTGCTCTTCCCCACCACCCGGGTCAGTGCCCGATGTGATCTGCAGCGAAGGCTAACTCCGATTCGCGGCTGGAGTCAACGATTAAATATTTTCTTTGTCTTTAATCGCGGCGGCGCTCTCTTTATCTCCCTGCCCGATTCACATATTGCACTGCGCGATGCCAACCGCGGCGGAGGTGAGGGAGTCGAGTCGCGCGTTCAAGGAGTGGCGGTGCCTATCTGGCCGTTCGCGGCGACAGTTTTTTTGCGCTCATCCGTCAATCGACTGTGACGCCACTGACTCCGACGTTGCAGCGCGTGAACGGCGCGACGCGGCACATCTTGAGCGTGCGTGTGTGCTTGCGAGATACGCAAGACGTCGTCCATTGGCCGCGCGGATCGACCGCCGCCGCGTGGCGACGCGCCCGTGCTTCGGATGCGGATGTGCCATAAAAATAAGCACTCCGTGCATAGCAAATCAAATGACGCTGAGCTTTCGAGCCGCCTTCATTGGCGGCGATGAGCGCCAGTCGAGGCAATCCGCGAGCGACGTGCCGAGTGTCAATCCTGAGCGGTCGATTACTCGAGAACA
>CAYRAC010000882.1:0-1983 GCA_964422045.1 uncultured Steroidobacteraceae bacterium | reverse complement strand
GAGCCGCGCGGATTCGGCGGCCGCATCACCTACAGCGAAGGCGAGGCCGGCACCATCACCATAGAAAACCTCGAGATCGTGTCGTCGGCAAACGCGGACAAGCTCAAGGAATCGAATGTGGCGGTGAAGGTCGGCGAGCGCGTGTTGATTCTCGGGGCGCCCGGGACGGGTAAGACGCAGTTGTTTCGCGCGCTGGCCGGATTGTGGCCGTGGGGAGCCGGGCGCATCACCCGGCCAAAAGGCGAACAGATATTTTATCTGCCGCGGGGCACTCCTTACATGCCGCGCGGCACTCTCCGCGAGGTGCTCGCCTATCCGTTGAAAGCGGAAAGTTTCGGCGAGAGCGCCTTCACGCGCGCCTTGTATCGGCTTGGACTCGAACGCTTGGCACCGCTGCTCGACACCACTCACCGTTGGGATCGGGAACTGAGCCAGGACGAGCAGCTGTGCCTCGCGCTGGCACGGATCCTGTTGCAAAACCCACCCTGGGTGCTCATCGACGGCACCTTCGGCGGCCTCGACGACGATGTTCTCGACGTGGTCATCGACGTCTTTACCAATGAATTGCAGCGTACCGGGGTCATCCACATCGGCGGTCCTGCGCAAGCGCACCCGCTCTTCACCCGCGTCCTGCACTTGGTCAAGGCGCCGCGCGCCGCGAAGGATTCGGCATCCGTGAAAGAACCGGGAACCCGCGAATGAGCCGGGCGTCGCCAGCACGCTTGCGGACTGCCGGGCGCATGAGCTGCCTGCTCGTGGTGCTGATAGCCGCCTTTCTGCCGGTGCGGGCGGCGTCCAATTTCGAATTTCACGCACCGCCCTCGGCGCTCGATGCGACGGCCGCGGCGGGTCTGCGCGATTTGGCGGCACGCGTGCTGCCCGTTTACCAGGAAGCGGATCCGGAGCGATATCTCGCAAATTTATCGGTGCTGCAGATGGTTCTCGGCGACTATACGTCGGCCGATGTCTCGCGTCAGTCGCTGCGCGACCGGCGGCGCCGGCTCGATGCCGGGCAGCCGATCGGCCGCGGCGCCATCTACGACATCTATGCATACGCCAAGGCGCTCGAAGCCGAGAATCGAGTGTCGTTCGCAGCGGCCTTCAGCCGCGCGTTTCGCGAAGTCGTGGGCCGCCTCAGCGATCACGATGCTTACGCCATTACCCGGTGGCTGCAAGAGTCGCCGCTTGTGGTGCAGGATTCCTGGCAAAAGGCGCTCGATCAACAGCGAACCAGCGACAGCATCGGCCAAGCGGAGGCGGTGGAACTGTTTCGCAAGTTCCTGCTCTTCGATGCGTACCGCAGTTTCGCTCCCCTGGTAGGGGCCTTGGTCGCGGAGGACGATCAGCGGCGCTACACGGCCGACCCCGAGGTTCTGGTAAAGACTTCCGGGGGCGCAAGCATTGCGGTGCTGGTGGTTAGGCCGAAGAGCGCCGCAAAACCGCAGCCGACACTGCTCGAGTTTACGATCTACGACTCGCAGAACTACGCCAAGGAGTGCGCTGCGCACGGCTACGCGGGTGTAGTCGCTTTCACGCGAGGCAAGCATACCGACCCGGACAAGGTAATTCCCTATCAGCATGACGGTGAAGACGCACGCGCGGTCATCGAATGGATTGCGAAGCAGCCGTGGAGCGACGGCCGCGTCGGGATGTACGGCAACGGCTATAGCGGCTTCGCGTCTTGGGCGGCCGCGAAACACCCGCCGGCGGCGCTCAAAGCCATCGCGACCACGTCGGCGAGCACGCCCGGGGTCGATGTACCCATGGGCGGCGGCATCTTCCAGAATTCCGCGTATCGCTGGTCTTCCTACGTGACCAACACCAAGGAAGCCGACGCCAAAGGCTACTACGAAGACGCGCTATGGCGTGCCCTCGATCAGAAGTGGTACCGCAGCGGCAAGCGCTACCGCGATCTCGGCCGGCTGCACGGCAAGCCGAATCCCATCTTCATCCGCTGGCTGAATCACCCGAGCTACGATCGGT
>CAYRAC010000881.1:0-1986 GCA_964422045.1 uncultured Steroidobacteraceae bacterium | reverse complement strand
CCAGCCGTAGCCAGCAACCGCGGAATGTGAGACAGTGATTTCAATAGAGCAGTAAAGATACGGACTTCGATGCTAACTGCCGCGTTTGCCCGGACTACTACAATACTTTTCATCGCATTGTCTGCCGCGGCCTGCGGGGGCGGCGGTAGCGGAGGTGGCACCAGCGCTGTTACGCCGCCTCCGAGCGTCGTACCCGACCCGCCTGGCGTACAGATCGCGGCCACCGCGACGACCCCAACAACCACTTCCGCAAGCGCAACCACGGCCAGCCTGTGGCTCGGCAATGTCGACGCGATCGGCGTGACTGCAACCGTATCTCAATCCGCCCCGACGAGTCTGTTTGACGCCTCGGTGAACACCAGCGCGACCGTTGCTACGACCTACTACATCCGTGGAGGGTACACCGAGGCTGGCATCGCCTCGATCCAACCATCTCCCGCCGCCGGTGTCATTCCCTTAACGATACAGTTCAAATCGCCCGCCTCGCTCGGGGTCGGCATCTACACCGACACGATCACGATGCAAGGGTGTTACGACAGCGCCTGCACGCAGCAGCTTCAAGATAGTCCGCAGACCATCAAAGTGACGTACATCGTTCAGGCGGATCCGGTAACCCTGACAAGCATCAGTCCGAGCGGCGTCGTCGCGGGCGCCGCCGGGTTTACGCTGACGCTGACGGGAGCGAATTTCTCGCAAAACTCGATCGTGATATTCAATCAAACCGCGCTACCAACGACGTTTGTTTCATCGACGCAATTGACGGCGAGTGTCGCCGCGGCGATGTTGGCCACGGCGGAGGAAGGCAGTGTCACCGTCGAGAGTTCCAGCCTGCAGAATGCACAGGTGTCGACACCCGTGCCGCTGCTGGTTTTAGCGCCGGGTCCCAATCCGACGGTGACGAGTCTATCGCCGAGCTCAGTGATCGTTGGATCTCAAGGCTTCACATTGACGGTCAATGGTGCGAACTACACGATTGGGTCCGTGGTGCTTTGGGGCGGCATGCCGCTCGCGACGAATCTTGTGTCACCGACTCAACTGACGGCCTCGATCAGTGCATCCCAAATAGCGAGCATCGGTACGACGCCCGTCTCCGTTCAAGCCTATTCGAACCCCAGTGCGCCGATTTCGAATGCGGTGAACCTTACCGTCGCGCCCGTCCCTCCGCTGACGCTGAGTTCTGTATTTCCGAGCGTCATCACTACCGGCAGCAGCAGCCTCCTGACTGCGGTGGGGTTGTCGTTCGCGCCGAATGCGGTGATCGAATGGAACGGCACCCCCCTGGCGACGAGCCAGGTGTCGAGCACCGTGCTGCGCGCGACCGTGCCCGCAACGGATGTCGCGACCTCGGGCTCGGCGTCGATCACCGTCCAGAATCCGAGCGGCACCGCGGTCACATCGGCAGCGTTGCCCGTCAGCATTCAGAATCCGGCGCCGGATGCCGTGGCCCTGCAAATCACGACCGACCATGCGGGGGCGACCAACTTCCAGTCGATGAGCTTTCCGACTACCAGCAGCTGGAGCGTGAATCTCGGCGGGCAGCCCTCCTATGCCTTGATCGCGGACGGCAAGGTATTCGCAACGGTCAAGGTCGGTGCTGGCAGCGCGACCGGCAGTCAACTGATTGCGCTCGATCAAACGAGCGGCCATGTCGTATGGGGCCCGCTGCAACTTGCGCAGGGCTGGGCGTTCCCGGCTTACGACGGCGGCAAAGTTTTCGTGATCACCGCGTTCGGTATCAGTCCCGCGACGCTGCAATCCTTCGACGCCGAGACTGGAGCGCTCGATTGGACCACGACGTTTGCCCAAGGTGTGGCATTTGAGAGTGCGCCCACGGCCGCGAACGGATTTGTCTTCCTGGTCGGGGCAAGCGGCGGCCCGATTCTGTTCGCAGTCGATGAGGGCAGCGGCTCCATCGTTTGGCAGCAATCGGTGCAGAGCGGGACGGGCAGTACGCCGGCGGTGACGCCCCAGGGAGTCTACGTCGCG
>CAYRAC010000880.1:0-1990 GCA_964422045.1 uncultured Steroidobacteraceae bacterium | reverse complement strand
ACGAAAACGAGGCCATGAAAGCCGACGAGACCATGAACAAGCTGCAGTTATTCAACGCCCCGCTGAAGGTGTTGATCACTTATGCCGCGGACGGCAGCGGCACCGAGTCGCTATTGCGAAAGTATGAGAACATCATCAGAGCATCCGATGTGTTCAATGACGTCGCTACTTTGCGGCAGCAATTGGTGATACTCGGAACGCCGAAGACGGTTGGAGAATGGCGCTTTTATGCCTACGAAAACGACGGCTTCGTGCTGATGTTGCCGAACTGAACGGGAAATTCGCATTCAATCCTTCGGGCTGCAAACCCCAACCATACTAGCGGGACTCACGCCGCGCCGCGGTCCAGCCACCTCCAAGGGCCCGAAAGGTCTCGACGGCGGCGCGCGCATCTTCGGCATGAACCTGCGCCAGCGCATCGCGCGAAATCAGCAACTGCCGGTCGGAATCGAGGACCTCCAAGAGACTGACGGCGCCGGCCTCGTATTGCCGCTGCGCGGCGGCGCGCGCGCGGTCGTTGGCGGCGACTTCCTCACGCAGTTCGTCGTACTGCGCCTCCAACTGGGTCACGCCAACGATCGCGTTCTCGACATCCTCGGTGGCGCGCAACATCGACTGTCGGTATTCGGCCAGCGCTTCGGCATTGGCGCCCTTCGCCTGCGCGACTTGCGCGTCGATTCGCCCAAAATCGAATAGGCGCCAGCGCAGCCCCGCGGCGGCGGCCGGCTGGAACGAGGCGGACTGAACCAAGGGTGTCCCGTTCAGACTCTCGAATCCCAGCAGCGCCGTGAGCGACACCTTTGGATAGTACTCCGCGACGGCAACGCCGATGCGGGCGCTGGAGGCGGCTAGGTGCCGTTCCGCGGCGATTACGTCCGGACGTTGGCGCAAAAGCTGCGCGGGTCCATCGCCGGTATCGATCGCCGGAACGGTATAGTCTGCCGATGATGCGCGCAGTTCAGCGCTATACGTACCGGGCGCAGCGCCCATCAGCACATCCAGCCGGTTTAATTGCACGGCAAGTCCGCTCTTCAACGGCGGCAGAGCGCCGCGCGCATGCGCGAGAAGCGCCTGCGCTTGCGCGGATTCGAGATCTGCAGACACCCCACTGGCCTGCCTCTGGTGGACAAGGCCCAGCAGCCGTTGATCGATGTCGATCTGCGCTTCAGTCAGCGCAATCCGAGCCTGGAATCCCCGGAGCTGAAAATACGCATCGGCCGCTTCAGCCGCCACAGAAATGCGCACCCCGTCTTGCAAGGCTGCGGCGGCCTGGGCTTCGGCTGCGGCAGCCTGCACACCGCGGCGCAACCCGCCGAACAGGTCAATTTCCCAGCTGGCTCCGGCGTCGATATCGCGCAACGTCTGGTCGCGCTCGTAGCCGGGAAAGGCGCTCGCGATCTTGCCGAGCGGGCTGTTGAGCGATTGGCGCTGCGCGGCGGCGGCGCCCTCGAGGTGAACCTCCGGAAATTCCCGGGCACCCGCCGCCGCAGCCGCGGCGCGCGCTTGCGCGACGCGGGCGATTGAGGCGGATAAATCGAGGTTTTGGGCCACGACCCGACGGATGATGCTGAGCAGTTCCGGGTCATCGAAACCGACCCACCATTGCTCGAGAGAGGGGGCGGCTTGAGCGGTGGTGCGCGCGCTCAGCGCCGTCTGGTTCTGGTAGGTTGCCGGAAGAGACGGCTTCGCCGCGTGATAGTCCGGACCGACGGCGCAGGCGCTGAGCCCGATCAAACTATTCGCGAACATGAGGCATGCCGCAAATGCAATAGCGCTGTTCGTCCTCACAGGTCATTCCTCAATGGGCGTTCGCTGTGGGGGGCGGAGGTTGCGCGACGCGCTTCATCAGCGGCACGACGCACGCCGCCGCCAAGCAGACGAGCGTCATGACCCGGAACGCGTCGGCGTACGCCATCGTCGACGCTTCCCGGTATGCAAGATTTCGCAGCTGCTGCATTGCTGCTGCGTGGCCTTGACTGCTCGACCCGAG
>CAYRAC010000879.1:367-1995 GCA_964422045.1 uncultured Steroidobacteraceae bacterium | reverse complement strand
TCGTCCAGATCATCCGGTGTCGGCGCCCCCGATAGCGGTGTGATGCGCTGGTTGTCGATGACGTTGGCGATCAGCCCGTAATCGGCATTGTTGATGAGCTCGCTTTCCTGGTGCTCCTTGATCGCCTCAATGGTCAGTCTGAGCTGTTCCTTGATCTGGTCGTGCGGGCTGCTGTACAGATCCGACACCCGCGTGTGAATGTCGAGGATCGTGGTCACCGCATTCAGAAGATATTCGCGTGGCGCATCTTCGTAGTCGACGAAGGTCTGCGGCAGTTCCGCCTCATCGCGCTTGGCGCATGCAATCTTGACGTCTTCCGGATTGCGCACTTTGTTGACCCGATAGATGCCGGCTTCGACCGGCACCCACTGCAGCAAGTGGACCAGCCAGCGAGGCGAGATCGTTGAGAGCTGCGGGACGGTCTTGGTGGTGTTGGCGAGCTGGCGCGCGGCTGCATCGCCGAGCGCGAGGGTAGACTTCAGGGTGTCGGCCATGACCTCAGAATTCCTCGATGTGAAAGGGCAACCAAATACGCGCGGTCGCCTACGCGACAACCACCGTCACGTTAACACAGCGGGTCTCTGTTTTTTAGTCCTGGATCCAGGGCAACCCGTAGAATCGCCAGCCGCTCGAGGTTCCGCGCCGTTTGCGTTCGTCGAGTTCACCCTCGAAACCTTCGACCACATTGAACGCGTTTTGGAATTGCGCGCGGGTCGCCGCTTCGGCCGCGGCCGCCGAGCGTTGGCCGCTGCGGCACAAGAACAGCAGCACTTCATCTTTACGCGTCTTGCCTTCGAGCTCGCGTACGAAGCGCGGGTTGCGGATCATGGACGTACCCGTCATCCATGCGACGTGCAGGCTGTCGGGGACGTAGCCGACGAACTTACGCTCTTCCGGCGTGCGAACGTCGACAAGGCGCGCCAACCCGGCGTCGACCAACGCCATGGCCTCATGAGGCGTGATGTTGCCGGCGTATCCCCGATGCTCATCGGCGGCCGCGCCGCGTGCACGCTCGAGGATGGGATGATGGGACGCCTCGGATACGCCACCGGCTACGCCAAGCGGGTTTGAGTTCCCAGCTGCGGGTGCGATATCAGCGACTGAATTCGGGAGCGCCATAGTACCTTCCGGTTGGATGTGTTTTCGTTCAGTCAATCTAGCGACTACCGTTCTTTCGCGGAAATCACGACGCGGCATAACGTCATAACCGGGGATTGTTTGTCGCAAGTAAGGCATTGATTGTGAAGGAGGTCGTGGTCCCGGTAAGAAAAAGGGGTTGCTCGATCATTTGAAGTTGAATTGGCGAACGCTGTAGCGGTGGCATAACCCGACTGACGGTCCTTCATACAAAGCGGCATTGGACGTGCGCTCGGCGCGCAAACATATTCATCGCCGCACAAATTCTCGAAAGGCAAACGGTGAAGTACTTCCAGAGGTTGGCCATCGCTGCTGGGGCGATGATCTGGGTGACCGCCTGTTCGCCGCGCAGTCCCGCGGTGAACGAGATCTCGATAGCGCAGCCGTTCGCTCCGGCAGCGAGCATTCAGGAACTCATGGATACTCAGATTGATCCTGCCGCCGATTTCATCTGGGACCGGTGCGAGAGCATCATGAGGCAGATAACGACG
>CAYRAC010000879.1:0-357 GCA_964422045.1 uncultured Steroidobacteraceae bacterium | reverse complement strand
CACTGCCGCCGGGGTCGAAGATCGCCGACCGCACACGGATGAAAAATGGGCGCAAGTCAGGCGCAGGGTGATTGCGCTCATCGAAGCCACGAATCTTCTGGTCATCCCGGGGCGGCGCGTGGCGAGCAGCGAATTCCCCTCAGCCGGACCCGGTGTCTTGAGCTCGGCCGAAATCGAGCGCAAGCTGACGGCTGATCGAGCGGCTTTCGACGCCTTCGCACTGGCACTGCGCGGAGTTGCTTTACGCGAGTTGGCCGCCGTCGACCACAAAGACGCAGCCGCCTTGTTGGAGACCGGAGAGGCCATGGACGGTGCATGCGAGGAGTGCCATGTCGCAAACTGGTATCCGCACGAGAT
>CAYRAC010000878.1:0-1995 GCA_964422045.1 uncultured Steroidobacteraceae bacterium | reverse complement strand
GGCGGCATGTGGCGCTCCAAGTAGAGAAACTCACGGTCCAAATTGCTGGTGATGCGCCGCGCCAGCGACTGTTGATCCTGCTTCAGTGCCTTTGCGAGCTTCGGCAGCTCATCGATGTTGTCATTGAGCTCCTGCGGGTTGACCCAAACGCTGTCGACCGGCGTCGAGACCGCGAGCGGCTCGCCGTTCCTATCCGTGATCGCGCCGCGATGCGCGGCGATCTTGACCACCCGCATCGAGCGGTCGTCGCCTTGCTTGGCGAGAAAGCCGTGATCCAGCAATTGCAGCTCCACGGCGCGCGCCACGAGCCCCACCGCACCGACCATCAGCAGGCCCAGGATCGCGCTCGAACGCCAGCGATAGCTCCTTGCCTGAGTGTCGTTGTCGCCGCTCCGCAACTTCACGGCCGCACGATCCGTACGTCGCGCGTCTGCGGCAAGTTCATTTGCAGCTTGGCGTTGGCGACTCGCTCGACGAAGGCGTGCGAGGACCAATAGCTCTGTTCGAGCTGCAGACGGCCCCACTCCATATCGAGCGAATCGCGATCACCATTGAGCTTCTCCAAGTGCACGAACATGTCGCGGGCCTTGTGCCGTGCATAGATCACTTGCACCGCGGTACCGAGCACCGCGAGCCACAACACGGGCACGGCGAGCGACAACCAACTGCGGTGTTTCATGCGGCCGCTCCTTGCGGCAAGCGTTCGGCGACGCGCAGACGCGCGCTGCGTGCGCGCGGATTGCGAAACGCTTCGTTCGCGTCCGGCTCGATGGATTTGCCGACGAGCTTGAGTGTCGGGCGGGCCTGCGGCGGGATATTCGGCAACCCCGCATACATGGGGTCCGCCATCGCGTGGCGGCGCATGAATTGCTTGACCAAGCGGTCCTCGAGCGAATGAAAGCTGATCACGGCCAGGCGTCCGGCGGGCGCGAGACGCTCGAGCGCGGCATTGAGCCCGGCCTCGAGCTCGTCGAGTTCACCGTTCACGTGCATGCGCAATGCCTGAAATACGCGGGTCGCCGGGTGCTTGTGCACGGGTCGACCCGTTGCGTCGTACCGCGGAGCGACTCTTGCGATCATTTCAGCGAGCTGCAGGGTTCGTTCGAAGGGCTGCGATTCGCGGTCTTTGACGATGGCGCGCGCGATGCGCGCTGCCTGGCGCTCCTCGCCGTAGTCGCGGAAGATTCGAATCAACTCATGCAGCGACGCGCCGTTGACGACGTCCGCCGCGCTGAAGCCGCCCTGCGCCGTCATGCGCATATCGAGCGGACCGTCTTGCATGAAGCTGAAGCCGCGCGCCGCATCATCGAGCTGCGGCGAGGACACACCCAAATCGAACAAAATTCCGTCGAACTTGAGCCCCGCTTCGACCTGGTCCGCGCACTGCGCCAGCGCCGAGAAGCGCGCAAGAAACAGCGTCACGCGCCGGTCCGCCGCAAAGCGCGACTTGGCGTCCGCAATGGCGGCCGAATCGCGATCGAGGCATAGCAAACGGCCGTTCGCGAAGAGGTTGTGCAAAATCGCCCCTGCATGTCCGCCTCGACCGAAAGTGGCATCCAAATAGGTGCCGCTTCCCCGTATGTTCAACGCGGCCAGTACTTGAGGTAACAGTACCGGCGTGTGAACTCCCGCAATGTCTTGCACCGCGCCCGCCGGCTACAGCGACAACGTTTCAAGTTCTGTAGGTAAATCCGTGGTGCTGCCATCGCCCGCGAGCCACTCGTCGCGGCGCTCGTTCCACCGCGCCTCATCCCACAATTCGAAATACAAACCCTGACCAATGAGCATCGCGTCGCGCGTCAACAGGCTGAATTCGCGCAAATTCGGCGGCAACAACACCCGTCCATGGCCATCCAATTCCAGATCCGTGGCGTGTCCCACCATCAGCCGCTGCAGCCGCCGCGACTGGGGGTTCATGGACGGTAAACGCATCAATTTGCGCTCGATCTCTTCCCAATCCGGCAGCGGGTAGATGAGCAGGCACTGATCCTTGTC
>CAYRAC010000877.1:0-2003 GCA_964422045.1 uncultured Steroidobacteraceae bacterium | reverse complement strand
CTGAGGCCCAATCATGCAAGAAAGATACGAACCTGCCGCGGTCGAGGCGGACGCACAAAATTTTTGGAATCGGCAGCGCTGCTTCGAAGCGACGGAAGACCAAACCCGCGAGAAGTATTATTGCTTATCGATGTTCCCCTATCCAAGCGGCCGCTTGCACATGGGACACGTGCGCAACTACATGATCGGTGATGTGCTGGCGCGATTCATGCGCATGAACGGCAAGAACGTGCTGCAGCCGATGGGATGGGATGCGTTCGGCTTGCCCGCGGAGAACGCGGCCATCGCCAACCGCGTGCCGCCGGCGAAATGGACTTCGCAGAATATCGCGAACATGAAATCGCAGCTCAAGTCCCTGGGCTTCGCGTTGGATTGGAGCCGCGAACTCACCACCTGCCATCCTGAGTACTATCGTTGGAATCAATGGCTGTTTCTGCGCATGCTGGAAAAAGGCATCGCCTACCAGAAGACGGGAGTCGTCAATTGGGATCCCGTCGACAAGACCGTGCTCGCCAATGAGCAGGTGATCGACGGCCGCGGCTGGCGCACCGGCGCGCTGGTCGAGAAACGCGAGATCCCGATGTACTACCTCAAGATCACGGCCTATGCCGAGGATCTGCTCGAGGCCTTGGATCACATGCCCGGTTGGCCGGAGCGCGTGCGCACCATGCAGGCCAATTGGATCGGCAAGAGCGTCGGCGTCCGTCTCGGGTTTCCATACGACATCGAAGGCTTGGGCGCGGGCGTGATGCATGCGTTCACGACGCGTGCCGACACCCTCATGGGCGTGACCTTTTGCGCGGTCGCGCCGGAGCATCCGCTGGCGGCTTTTGCGGCGCGGAGCCACGGGAAATTGGCGGCTTTCATCGAGGAGTGTCAGCGCGGTCCGGCGATCGAGTCGCAACTCGCGACGCAGGAAAAGAAAGGCATGCCCACGGGATTGAGCGTGCGCCATCCGATCAGCGGCGAGCCGGTGCCGGTCTGGGTCGGCAACTATGTGCTCATGAGCTACGGCGACGGTGCGGTCATGGGCGTGCCCGCGCACGATGAACGCGATTTCGAATTCGCGAAGAAATACCATTTGCCGATCAAACCGGTCATCGATGTGGCGGGGCGCGAATACTCCCTGCACGCCTGGGCACCCTGGTACGCCGAGCACGGCCGCTGCATCCATTCGGGGACGTACGATGGCCTTGATTTCCAAGCCGCCGTCGATGCGATTGCCGCGGATCTGCAGCGCTTGGACCTCGGCGAGAAGCGCGTGACCTGGCGCTTGCGCGACTGGGGTATCTCGCGGCAGCGCTATTGGGGCTGTCCGATTCCGGTGGTTCACTGCGCTGCTTGCGGCACCGTGCCGGTGCCGGACGCGCAATTGCCGGTGGTGCTGCCGGTGGATCTCGTGCCCGACGGCAGCGGCAATCCTTTGCTCAAGAACGAAGCGTTTCTCGCGGTTTCGTGTCCGCGGTGCGGCGGCAACGCGCGGCGCGAAACCGACACCATGGATACCTTCGTCGACTCTTCCTGGTACTTCCTGCGCTTTGCCTGTCCGGACAATGAGACGGCGATGCTCGATTCGCGGGTGTCGTATTGGGCGCCCGTCGATCAATACATCGGCGGAATCGAACACGCGATCTTGCATCTGCTGTACTCGCGATTCTGGACACGCTTCATGCGCGAGTTGGGCGCGGTGGCGTTCAAGGAGCCATTCGCCCACCTGTTCACGCAGGGCATGGTGTTGAATGAGGTGTTCTTCCGCAAGCCCGCCTCCGGCCGCGTCGAATATTTCAACCCCGCGGATGTCGAGGTCACCCTGGATGCCACCGCGCAGCGGCGCATCGCGGTACTGCGTGCCGACGGCGAGGAGGTCGAGTCCGGCGGCGTCGTCACCATGTCGAAGTCCAAGAACAACGGCGTCGATCCGCAGGCGCTGGTCGATGAGTTCGGCGCCGATACCGCGCGCTTGTTCACCATGTTCGCGGCGCCGCCCGAACAGACGCTGGAAT
>CAYRAC010000876.1:0-2007 GCA_964422045.1 uncultured Steroidobacteraceae bacterium | reverse complement strand
AACTGCAGGAAATTGTGGTTACCGCGGAAAAGCGCGAATCCACCGTGCAAAAAACGCCGATCAGCATCACGGCCATCAGCGGCGCAGATCTGCAGGCCCAGGGCCTCTTGGACATGCAGTCGGTCGCCCAGGAAGTGCCGGGCATCTCGTTCAAGACCTCGGGGCCCGGGCAGACCGAATACGAGATGCGCGGTCTCACCTCCACCGGCGGCGAGTCGCCGACGGTGGGCTTTTACCTGGACGATGCGGTCCTCACGCCAGCCGCGATGGCACAAAACGGCAAGACCGTGATCGATCCGAGTCTTTTTGATTTGAACCGCGTCGAAGTGCTGCGCGGCCCCCAGGGTACCTTGTACGGCGCGGGCTCCATGGGCGGCACGATCAAACTCGTGACCAACCAACCCGATCCGCACGCCTTCGCGGGCAATCTCGAAGTCATCGGCTCCACCACCGCGGACGGCGGCGGTTTCAACCATGGTGAGAACATCATGTTGAATATTCCGTTGATCGAGGACGTGGTGGCGCTGCGCATCGTCGGCACCGACAAGTTCGTCGATGGATGGATCGATCGCAAAGTGCTGAGCCCATTCCCGGTCGAGGTCAACGGCAGCACGGCGCGCGGCGATGTGGCGAGCGCACCCGTGGCGGAAGACATCCGACACTCGAACTGGGAACGGCTGCAGGGAGGACGGGCGACGTTGTTGATCCAACCGAACGATCGCTTCAGCGTCACCTTCGGCGCCATGCACCAGGATTTGACGCAAGGGGGCCCGAACACCATCGACGGGCCGCCGCTCACCGAAACCCACTATCAACCATTCGACGTGGCAGAGCCGTTCAAGGACACCTTTGACCTCTACACCATGACGCTCAAACTCAATTTCGATCCCTTCCAGGTGGTGTCCGCGAGCGCTTACTGGGATCGACAGCAAAATCAGACTCAGGATATCTCCGAGGCCATGCAGGATTACATCGGCGGCTTTTTCGGGCCGCCGGCGAGCTGGCCATTCTCGAGCACACAAACGGTGAACGAGGCGGGCAATACCTGGTTCGGTCTCGGCGCGGGCACGATCACCGAGGACGACTACACCCGCCAGTTCAGCGAAGAGTTGCGCATGGCCTCGACCGGCAATGGTCCGTTGCAATGGCTGATCGGCGGCTACTACAGCAGCTTCGGGGCGACCTCCCACGTGTATTCATTCTATCCCGCGGGGGCCGATGGCTTCGACGCGGATTTCGGCACCACCAACCTCGCCGACAACCATCGCAAGGTCGACATCGACCAGTACGCCTTGTTCGGCGAGGCGTCGTATCTCTTGCCCGGCAACTTCAAGGCGAGTCTCGGTGCACGCTACTACGAATACCACAGCAATTCGATCACGAGCGTCAGCGGCGTTTCCGCCAACGGCACCAGCAACCCGCTGTATGGCCTGGCGCAGAACTCGGGCGTGACGCCGAAGTTCGACCTCGCCTACATCCCGGATGACAACACCACGTTGTACGGCACCGTCTCCAAGGGCTTTCGGCCGGGCGGCCCGAACTCGCCGATTCCGGTTCCGCCGTGCGCCTCGCAGGCGCCGACGCAGTTCGGGCCGGACAGCGTGTGGAACTACGAATTGGGCGAGAAGCTGCGGTTCTTGAATTCTCGCGTGTCGGTGAACGGCGATATCTACTACGAAGATTGGACCAACGTGCAGCAGCAGGTCGCGCCGACCTGCGGCTTCAAGTTCACAGCCAACGCCGGTAAAGCGACGGTGTACGGCGCCGAACTCGAAGTGGCCGTGGTGCTCTCGCCGGGCTTCGTCTTGTCGCAGAACATCGGCTACACCAATGCCAAGAATTCGACCACGCTGGAGGCTGCCAACGTCGTGTCGGGCGAGCGCTTGCTCGATGTGCCGCAGGTGACCGCCAACACCAGCTTGAACTATAAACAGCCGCTGAATGAGCAGCTGAATCGGCTGAACGACTTGCGGTACAAGACCCTGAGACGGGTATGCCTGGGAACGG
>CAYRAC010000875.1:0-2012 GCA_964422045.1 uncultured Steroidobacteraceae bacterium | reverse complement strand
CTCCGCTGTCGCGGACACGGCGCGTCAGCCGCATGCCGATTCCATCCTCCGCTTGCTCTGGCCGCTGCCGGGCATGCAGCAAGCCTTCGCTCCCGCCAATCTTTCGGACAGCACGCCGGACACCGCACAAACGGAAAACGTCCCGCCCGCCGAAGCCCGCTCTGTGCCGGAGCGTTTGCTTCGCCGCCTGCCTTCCAATCTGGTCGAGCCTCCCACGCCGTCCATGCCGCCGCCCTTGCAATGGAGAGCCACGCAATCACTTGCAGCTCCCGCCGGGCAACATCGCTTCGAATGGGTTGGCGAACTCCTGCCGCGAATCGGCGTGGTGGCCCACAGTTTTCTCCAGCGCATCGCCCTCGATGGCCTTCCGCTGTGGGACACTGCACGCCTGTCTGCTGCCCGCCCCGCGATTGCTACTGCGTTGTTGCGTGAGGGCGTGTTGCCCAACGAACTGGAGCAGGGAACTGCGCGCGTTCTCGACGCGCTGCGCCGCACGCTTGGAGACGCCCGCGGACGCTGGCTGCTCTCGCCCCATGAGGAGCATCGCTGCGAGCTTGCGGTTTCAGCTGTTATCGACGGAGAGCTGCAACACGTGCGCATTGACCGCACCTTCATCGAAGACGGCGCGCGCTGGCTGATCGATTACAAAATTACCGAGCAGCTCGGCGGCGATCCGCTCCGCTTTGTGCAGATGCAGGTGGAGAAGTACCGTCCGGACATGGAGCGTTACGCTCGCGTTTTGCGTGCCTACGATGCGCGTCCGCTGCGTTGCGCGCTCTATCTTCCTCTGCTCGGCCGCTTCTGCGAGGTTGATACCGATTTGTAACGCGGCGATGGCAGGGTTGCTCAATTCGACCGCGCCCGTGAAATGCTAGAGAGATCGCGTTAGACTCTTCTTGAGACCCATGCGCTTCATTCCTCCAGTCAAGTATCGCTGCGCCGCCCTGATCGTTCTCGCCGCGCTCTGCCTGTTCGTGGGCGCTTCCGTGTGCGTTGCCCAGAGCGTGCCTCCCGCCATTCGTCCCTCCAACAACGAGCTTGCGGCGCGCGGCTTCAATGAGCTATACAACGGCGACTACAATCCTGCCATTCGCGATTTCACCCAACTCCGGGATCAATATCCCAACGATCCATTCACCTCGAACTACCTGCTGGCCGCCGAAGTGTTCAAGGAACTTTTCCGCATCGGCGCCTTGGATACGGAGAGCTATTCCAGCGAAAGTTTTCTCAGTAGCAAGCCGCGGCAACCTTTGGATATGGCGGCGCAGAAGCGCATCCTCGATCTGATCGCGCGCGTGGAAGTCCTGACCAACGCGCGCCTGCAAAAAAATCCCAATGACACCGACGCGCTCTACGCTCGCGGCGTGGCGCGCGGATTTCGCTGTACCTACATGGGAATGGCCGAGAAGTCCTGGATGGCGGCGATCCGTTCGGCTCTCGCCGCCCGCCGCGATCACGAGCGCGTGCTGGAACTCGACCCCTCCTATGTCGATGCCAAGATGACCGTGGGACTCCACAACTACATCATCGGCTCGTTGAACTGGGCGGGACGGGCCGCAGTGGCGCTGATCGGAGTCACGGGCAATCGCCAGAAGGGGCTCGACTATCTGCGTGAAGTGAGCCGCTCGCACGGAACTTCGAGCAACGATGCGGCCCTGGCGCTCAGCCTTTTTCTGCGCCGCGAGCAGCGCTATGACGAGGCGCTCCAACTCGTGGGCCGCCTCTCGAAGGAGTACCCCAGGAACTTTCTCCTGGCCGTGGAATACGCTCATCTTCTCAACGCCGCCGGACACGGGCGCGAGGCCATTGCCGAGTATCGGCAAGCGTTGGAGCGGGGGCGCGAGGGCAAGTATTCAGGCTTTCAGCCGGAGACGGCAGCCTTTGGACTGGGCATATCGCTGCGCGGCCAGCATGAATTCGAGCAAGCTGCCGAGGCTTTCGATCAGGTCGCAACCGTCGGCAATGCCGATCCTGCGCTGATTGACCGGGCCACGGTAGCCGCCGGTGAAATG
>CAYRAC010000874.1:0-2025 GCA_964422045.1 uncultured Steroidobacteraceae bacterium | reverse complement strand
ACGTTATACGCGCGCTGATTCAAGACGGCTTGCTCGCGCTGCTGATTGCCGCGCCGTCTAGTGTGGGCGCTATGGATTTTGCGTCGTTGCGGGCGCAGATATCGGCGCACGACATTACCACGGTCGATGGCTTGGTCCAGGTGCTGCCCGAGTCGCTGCGCTCCGACTACACGCTGGCATTCCACAGCCGCAGTCTGCAGGGCGCAAGCTACGACAGTCCGCGTGCAATACTGTTCGGCGATGATGCAAGTCTCGTGTTCACCTTCAACGGTGACCCGTCCGAGCGCGGCTATGATGCGGTTGAGACCATGGAGTTCGACGCGTTCTCTGGCAGCTTCCGGTTTCGCGAAATCCAGTTCGGCGTGCCTGGGGCGCCGCCGACGATTTCCGACGCTAATCCGGTCCGCTGCACCGCATGTCATGGCACGCCCGCCCGACCCATCTGGGACACCCCACCCAGCTGGCCCGGTGTCTACGGCGAGCGCTATCGCTCGGGCCTGTCGGCACAGGAGACCAGGGGAATGCGCGAGTTCCTTGCGCTACAGCCAAATCACCCACGCTACCGCGCCCTGATGGGCTCGCGCCGGTTCGGCGAGCGCGACACCTACGTGACCAGTTCAACGGCAATGTACAACGGACCGACAACGGAGCCGCCAAACGCGCGCCTCTCAATGCTGCTGACACAGCTAAATACGCGCGCCATCATGGCCACGCTACGTTCTCAGCCCGGCTACGAAGCCCACCGCTACGTGTTGCTCGCTGCTGCGGAGCGAGACTGCGGGTCGCTGGAGGATTTCTACCCATCCGCACTGCGCGCCTCGCTCGTTGTTCAGCTGCGCGAATTTCTCGACTCGCTTGAGCGTGTCGACCGACGGCAGGAAGCAGCCAAAGCCGCGCGCCTGACCGATGGCAAGGCACCGCGGTCCCTCGGAGGCCGACCATTTGACATGGGGCAGCTGCGATTTGCGGTTGAGCACGGCCTGGGCATCAGTACCGAATTCTGGACCCTGGCATTCGAGCGCAACACCTACGACTTGGCATCGCCGCCTGGAACCTGGTCGCTGGGCGAGGCGCTGTTCGAGGCGGTGACCTCGACGGACAGCAAGCTGGCAGATCTGCATGCCTCTCGTTCGTTCGACTCGGGCGACGCGTACTGCAAACGGCTGTCGGAACGCAGCCGCCAGGCGCTCGAATCATGGTACACAGCTGCAGCGGGGTCACTGCCGAGCGCGGAGCGCAGCGATAGCGGGGCCACCGGAGCACCTGCGCTAGGTGCAAGTGGTTCTGCGCTGGCCGCGCTCTGCGTCGCCTGCCACTCAGGGGAGATTGCGCAGAAGATTCCCTTCGGCAATCCGGAGGCGCTGGCATCGATGTTGATCGGGGGCCATTATCCGCGCGGCCGTCTTCTGGATGAGATCCTGTACCGGCTATCCGATGCGGCGGGGACCGAGCGTATGCCGCGCGGAACGCTGCTATCTCGCGACCAGGTGCGAGCCCTGGAGACGTATTTCGTTGGGCTCGCGAACGGGCCTCGGGAACCTCGGTGGGAAGCGTCGCCAGTTCGGAATCGGTAGCGCGACGAAGTGCGCCGTAATAAAGTGGGCCGGCAATGATGGAAAACCCTTAGGTGGCCCGCGTGATGAAGCGACGATCGACGGTATGGCTCGTGCTGCTCGCCGTCGGCTGGGCAATGGCGTCAGTGACGGCTGCGCCCAGCCTCGCCGCGGATCGATTCGCGGGCGTGAACATCACCTCCGCGCTGGTCATCGGCAACAGCAAGTACGTCAATATCGAGCCGCTCCTGAACCCGAGTAACGATGCCGTCGCGCTCGCGGCGGCGTTGCGAAAGCGCGGCATACCCGTGTCCTTGAAGCTCGATGCCGATTTGCGGGACTTGAAGGCGCAGATCGCCGAGTTTCGCAAACAGAATAAGCCCGGCAGCACCTCGTTATTTTTCTTCTCGGGGCACGGCTGGAATTTGCAGAACCGCAATTATATTTTTGGGGTCGACGCCCCAAAGGGCGA
>CAYRAC010000873.1:0-2028 GCA_964422045.1 uncultured Steroidobacteraceae bacterium | reverse complement strand
GACCTTCGATGGGTTGTTGGTGTCCATTCGATCATGGGGTGCGTTCAAAGGAATTCCAGTCCTTCAGGTGCGGTAAGCTTTGCGCCATGAACGACGATCTCCTGGTCCTGGTATCGGCCGCCGCCATTCTGGCGGCCGCCTACACGGTGTGGCATGTCTCGCTCGATGCCCGGGAGGCGGCGAATCGCATCGCCCGCGACACCTGCTCGCGTGCCGTGGTGCAGTTCCTCGACGGAACCGTGGCCTTTGCGGGTTTCCAGCTGAAGCGCGACGCACGCGGGAAACTGCGGCTGCTGCGCACCTACACGTTCGATTACACCAGCGACGGCTTCGAACGCGCGCAGGGCTTCATCGTGCTCGCCGGGCTGCGGCTCGAGGCAGTCGGGCTTGCCGGCAACCCCTCGTGAACATCGACTTACACACACATTCCAATTGCTCCGACGGCACGCTCGCTCCGGCGGCGCTCGTGGCGCGTGCGGCCGCCGCCGGCATCGACGTCTTGGCGCTCACCGACCACGATACCGTGGCGGGCCTGGAGGAGGCCGAGCTGGGTGCCCGCGAGCACCATGTCCGCCTGGTCCCGGGCGTTGAAATCTCCGCATCGTGGCGCGCCCAGGACATTCACGTTTTGGGACTTTGGATCGATCCTGCCGGCGCCGAATTTCGCCGCGCGCTCGACACCCAAAGCGACCGCCGGCATGCGCGCATGCGCAAGATCTGCCTGCGGCTGGAAAAAGCCGGTCTGCCGGGAATGGAACTGCTCGCGGCGGTGCAGTCGCACGCGGGCATTCCGACCCGCACGCACCTGGCGGACGCCCTGCTCGCCGGCGGCCACGTCGCCCGCACCGACGAGGCGTTTCGCAAGTACTTGGGCTCCGGCAAGGCTGCCTACGTCGCGGCCGAGTGGCCCGCGCTCGAGGCCATCGTCGGCTGGATCCGCGCCGCGGGCGGCATCGCCGCCCTCGCCCACCCCGCGCGCTACGCCTTGTCGGCCTCAGGCCGGCGCCGGCTGCTCACCGACTTCGCGGCCGCGGGCGGCGGCGCGCTCGAGGTCGTCACCGGCGCCAACGGCGCACAACATGTCGAGGGCAATGCGGTGCTCGCGGTGAAGCACGGACTCATGGGATCGGTCGGCTCGGATTTTCACAATCCCGCACATATTTGGAATCCGCTGGGCCGCTCCCTTAAGCTACCGGATTGCGTCGCCCCGGTGTGGCGCAACTACATAACTCAAGCAGCGACGCCGTGAGCGACGAAGATAGCAACGTCAATACCGATTTATTCAAGAACATCGAGCGGCTGCGCCAGCTGCGAATCGAGCACCGGGATCTCGACGACGTCATTTCGCGCCTCAGTATGGATTTCAAAGTCGATGAGCTGCAAATGAAACGTCTCAAGCGCCGCAAGCTGATGCTCAAGGACCAAATCGCACGCTTGGAGAGCCAGCTCATTCCGGACCTCAACGCATGAACGAGTTAGTGCAGCGGATCGCCGCGTTCTTCGACATTTTATCGACGCGCAATGTTCTGATCGAGATCGGCGCCGTGCTGTTGTGTTTGCTCGCCGGCTGGTTGGTCGGCGCCGTGCTCAGCAATCGCTATCGGCGGCGCCGGATCAAGGCGCCGATGGCCTTGACCTGGTCATATTTTACCTCGCAAGGCGGCGTGGTCGCGTTGCCCGCCATCCTCGCACTGCTGCTGGTGGTTCTGGCGCGCAACCTTTTGCAGACGCACTTCGACGTCACGGTGCTCGACGCCGCTGCGCACCTGATCGGCGCGTACGTCGCGGTACGCGTGGTGGTGCTGCTGTTTGCCGCGAGCCTCGGCAACAAGTCGTGGATGCACCATTGGGAGGGCCGTCTGACCTTGGTCTTGTGGCTCGCGATCGCCGCCGAGTACTTGGGCTGGCTCGACCCCATCATCGCGACGCTCGACAGCATCGGCATGGCGGCCGGCAAGAGCCGCATCAGCCTCTGGTCGGTGCTGAAGCTGTTGTTCACGCTGACCGTGTTCGTGCTGGTGGCGGCTT
>CAYRAC010000872.1:0-2030 GCA_964422045.1 uncultured Steroidobacteraceae bacterium | reverse complement strand
GTAGCGCGCCGTATCGAGACATTCGTCGTTCCGGGCGGTGAACTGCCAGTCGATAAACAGCATGATGGCGTGGCCATTGGTCTTCGGATCGGGGACGAGACCGGAGGGAAGCAAAGCCGCCACCGCAGCGGGATCGGCGGAGAATTCGACCCCCACGACATCCCCCGAGTAATGCCAGGGCGGCGGCGGGGTCAGGGCCGCTTGACCGAACGGTGACTTGGGAACGGTGTAGCCCTTCAGCATCTCCATCTCCTTCTCACCCTGCAGCACGACCGGTGTAGAGGGGGCATGGCTCGATCACTCGGAATATCCGGTGAGCATCTTGCCTCAGGCTTGATGCAGCGCTTGTACGATTGAGCCGCGATTTTGATAAAGCGGCTGCTTTCGGCGCCGTTCCCATCGGCCCTCACTGCAGCGTGTGCGTCAGACGAAGGCACTCAGTCCCGTAATGGACTTGCCGACGATCAGCGTGTTCATCTCGCGCGTGCCCTCATAGGAATAGATCGCTTCGGCGTCGGCCACGAAGCGTCCGATGTGGTTTTCGAGCAGAATGCCGTTGCCGCCGAGCAATTCGCGCGCATAGCCTACGGTTTCGCGGCATTTGACCGTGCAGAATGCTTTCGCGAGCGACGCATGCTCGTCGCGCATCACACCTTCATCCTGAAGCTGGGCGAGGCGCAGCATCATCGCCTGGGTCGAGGTGACGTTGCCGAGCATGCGCACCAGCAAATCCTGAACGAGCTGGAAGCCGCCGATCGGCTTGCCGAATTGTCTCCGCTCGGTCGCGTAACGCAGCGCATGCTCGTAGGCGCCCATCTGGCAGCCGACGGCAAACCAGGCCACGCCGGTGCGGGTCATCCGCAGAACCTTGGCGGTGTCCTTGAAGCTATTGGCGTTCTGCAAGCGATCCATCTCGGGGACGCGGCAATCCCTTAACGTGATCAATCCGTTCTGCACCACCCGCAATGCCATCTTGGTCTTGATCTTCTCGACCGAGAAGCCCGGATTGTCCTTGCCGACCACAAAACCCTTGACCTGATTGGTTTCCTCCTCGCGCGCCCAGATCACATTGATGTCGGCGAAGGTGGCATTGCCAATCCATTTCTTCTGGCCGTTGAGAAGCCAGACATCGCCTTCGCGGCGGCAGGTCGTCATCATGCCACCCGATGTCGCCGACCCCACCAGCGGCTCGGTCAGGCCGAACGAGCCGATCTGCTCGAAGCCCATCATCGGCGGCAGCCAGCGCTGCTTCTGATGTTCGTCCCCGCACAGATAGATCGAGCCCGCCGACAAGCCGGTGTGCACACCCCAGAACGTCGCGACCGATGAATCGACGCGCGCCAATTCCATCGCGACCAGACCGTTCAATAGCCAGCTGCCGCCGGCGGCGCCGTATCCCTGATAGCCCACCCCGCCGATGCCGACTTCGGCCATCTTCGGAATGATCTCGAAGGGAAACGCATCCCGGTTCCAAAAGTCCTCGATTACAGGCGCGACCACGCCTTCGGCGAATTCGCGGACACGCTTGAGCAGCGACCGTTCGCTGTCGTTCATCACGGCCGCAATCCGGTAGAAATCGCCTTCGACGGGAGGCGGTGTGTAGTCCGGTTTTCCGTTCGGATTTGCCTGCTGGGTGGCCATCGGTTTCTCCCTGCGTCCTTATTTTCTTCCCTCTTGCTGCGCCTCGGTGTCGGGCCGTTCTCCCAACGAGGGAATGAGACGCATGACCCGGCCGGCTATTCGTGAGAGCCGCGAGGATGGCTCGACCTGCCCGCTCTCGCCGGCCAGAAAGGCCTCGATCAAGCCTGCGGTTTCCTCCGGCCGCGTCACGATGAACAGATGTCCGTCATCGATCATCCGCAGTTCGGCGTTCGGGATCAGCGCCGACAATATTTGACCGTTGACCGGATGGACCAATGGATCGTCGCGGCCCATCAGGACCAGCGTCGGCTGTGTCAGCGACCACAGCCATGGCAGGCTGGTCCAGCCGCTGATCGCCAGCAGCTGATACAGATAGCCGAGGTTTCGCG
>CAYRAC010000871.1:0-2031 GCA_964422045.1 uncultured Steroidobacteraceae bacterium | reverse complement strand
CAAGTTCTACCGCTTCCAGATCCAAGGGCCGAATGCCAAGGCCATCATCGAGAAGGTGAACGGCGGGCCGTTCCCGGACATCAAGTTCTTCAGCATCGGCAGCATCAACATCGCCGGCCGCAAGGTGAGCGCGCTGCGCCATGGGATGGCGGGAGCGCCGGGACTCGAGGTGTGGGGGCCCTACGAGGAGAGCGAGGAGATCCGGGCGGCGATACTCGAGGCGGGGCGCGACCTGGGTCTGCGCCAGGTGGGCGCGCGCGCCTATGCGACCAATACCCTCGAGTCCGGTTGGATACCTTCGCCACTGCCCGCCGTGTATAGCGGCGCGAAAATGCGCGCCTACCGCGAATGGCTGCCTGCCACGAGCTATGAAGCGACGGGAAGTCTCGGCGGCAGCTTCGGCTCGAACAAGATCGAGGATTACTACCTGAATCCTTACGAGCTCGGCTACGGCCCGTTCGTCAAATTCGATCACGATTTCATCGGCCGCGAGGCGCTCGAGAAGCTCGACAAGGGCGCGCAGCGCAGGAAAGTCACGCTGGCATGGAACGGCGACGATGTCGCCAAAGTGTTCGCCTCGCTGTTCAATCCGGGCGCTGCGCACTACAAGTACATCGATCTGCCGTTGTCCAATTACGCCTCGTCGAACTATGACCGAGTGAGCGTCGGCGGCAAGACCGTCGGCTTCTCGATGTTCACGGGTTGCAGCTACAACGAGCGCTCGATGCTGTCGCTCGCCACGCTCGATCCAGACGTGGCGATCGGCAACGAAGTGAGCGTCGTGTGGGGCGAGGAGAACGGCGGCACCCGCAAGACGACGGTTGAACCGCATCAGCAGATCGAGATTCGCGCAATCGTAAGCCCGGTGCCCTACTCGAAGGTGGCGCGCGAGGAGTACGCGAAAGGCTGGCGCACCGCTCGCGCGTGACTTAGAGAACCATGGCCCCGATGTACCGTTTGGTGGAGGCGCACAGCAAGCTTGAGTTCAAGGCGGCGCGAGCGCTCATCGAGGAATATGCCGGAGAGATAGGCGACTCGATGGGCGTGGATCTGGCTTTCCAGGGGTTGGACATCGAACTCGAGCGCTTGCCTGAGATGTACGGGCCGCCGACGGGCGCTCTGTTGCTCGCGAGCCGCGATCACGAGTGGGTGGGGTGCTGCGCGCTGCGCCGTTTTGCAGAGGGCGTATGCGAGATGAAGCGGCTCTATATCAGGCCGCAGGTCCGCGGCGCCAATCTCGGCCGTCAAATGAGCGAACACCTGCTGCTACAGGCGCGCGCGCTCGGTTACCGGCGCATGGTGCTCGACACGCTTCAAGATATGATTGCCGCCCAGGCGCTGTACCGTTCGTTGGGATTTCGGGACACCGAACCCTACTACTTCAATCCGATGGCTGGGGTCACCTATATGGAGTTGGATCTTGAGGCCTCTTGACGTTTTGATCGCGGTGGTCTGCGCGTTGCTGCAGGCCGCCGCCGCGGCGGCGGCGCCCCAGGACCTGGCGCTCGAAAAAATCATGGCGGACCCCGCTTGGGTCGGGCCGCGGGCGAAGGACGGCTACTGGTCCGGCGACGGCCGCAGCGTTTATTACTCGTTGCAGCGCGCGGCTTCGCCGATCGTCGATTTACACCGCATCGATCTCAAGGATCGCAAAGATCAAACGGTCGAACCCCAGGCGCTCGCCGCCGCCGATGGGCCGCCGGTGTTCGACGCCGCCGGCAAACGCGCGGCCTTCGTGCGCAGCGGCGATATTTTTGTCCGCGACCTCGCAAGCGGCCGGCTGACGCAAATTACACGCAGTGCGCAATTGAAAGCGGCGCCGCAGTTCTCCGCGGACGGAGGGCTGCTGAGCTTTCGCGTCGGCAACGATTGGTCCGTGCACGATTTCGGCAGCGGCGTCACTGCGCAGGCGGCCGTCGTCAAGACCGAAAAGGATCCGGATGCCGCGCCCAAGCCCGACGACTTGCGCGACATGCAGCTGCGCACTTTCTCGACCTTGAAGAAGCTGCACGACGAAGCCGACGCGCTCAA
>CAYRAC010000870.1:0-2038 GCA_964422045.1 uncultured Steroidobacteraceae bacterium | reverse complement strand
TCAACGATGCCGCTGACCTCATCACTCTTTGCACTCTTGCGGATCACGCGGCCGTACCCAGTAGGATCCTCCATGTGCGCGGTCAGGATCGTCATGGCAGGCCGCCTCTCGGCATGAAAATCACGTAGTCGCTCGATGGTTTGTGGGGAGATGAGTGGGGCGTCGCCAGAAAGTACGATCACTGTGTCATAGCCGGCAAGCGCGTCGCGAGCCGCCATCAAAGCGTGTCCCGTGCCTCGTTGGTCCTTTTGCAAGACAAAGCCGATCCCGGTGTGGGCAACCGCTTCGCGCACACGCTGCGCTTCGTGGCCAATGATCGCGTAGACGTCTTTCGCCGAAACAACTTTCAGGGCCGCGGCGATCACGTGTGCCAGTAATGGCTGGCCACCCACTTCATGCAGCACTTTGGGATGTTTGGACTTGAGCCGCGTCCCTTTGCCCGCTGCCATGATGGCGATCGCGACGCGACACGGTTCTGCAGTGCCCTGGACTTTGCTTGCGCTAGGTTTTGCCATTCCAAGCCAATATACCGCGACCGCCGAAGAAATAGCAGACCAAGAATGGAACCTCAGGGAATTACAAGCGGGAAAGGGTCACCCGGAATCCCTGTTAGGCTCTGGCGCCAAGGGTTTGCGTTGCCAGTCGCAGCACGTCTTCTGCGATACGATCGGTCGCATGGCGGGCGACCTCGCCCTCGTCTAAGTAATCGCCGAGCACCGGTTTCACGCCCAGTTCTTGAATGGCCTCGGTGTCCACCACGACTTGCGTCGATCCCTCGATCGCATATTTGGCCTTTAGCTGCTGGGAAATCGGCTTGGCGTTGATCAACGCGTAATCAAAAATCCGTCCTTTGGCGTGATGGTTCAGGGCCCGAATATGATCGGCGGCAGTTCGTCCCAAACTCTCGTTTGCCTGCGTCATCAGATTGCAAACGTAAACTTTGATGGCGGACGAGTTCGCGATGGCTCGGGCAATTCCCCCTACCAGCAGGTTCGGGATCAGGCTGGTGAACAACGATCCCGGGCCGACGGTAATCAAGTCGGCGTGGGCGATCGCCTGGAGCGTCTCTGGAAGCGGCTGCGCGTCCGGCGGGACCATGAATAATTCCTTGATTCGCCCTTTGCTGGCGGTGATCTTGGTCTCGCCACGCACCCGCGTTCCATCGTCCATCCATGCTTCCAATTCGATGTTAGAAGTCGTAGCCGGATAAATGTGGCCGCGCGTCAGCAAGATCTCCGACGAAAGCCGCACCGCCTCGCCAAAGTCCTTCGTAATCGACGTGAGCGCGGCCAGAAAAAGGTTGCCAAAGCTGTGTCCCTCAAGACCCGAACCCTTCACAAATCGATGTTGAAACAGGCGGGAGAGCAGGGCTTCATCCTGGGAAAGCGCCACAATACAGTTGCGGATGTCGCCCGGCGGCAACATATTCAGTTCCTTACGCAATCGCCCGCTCGAACCACCGTCATCGCTGACTGTGACGACCGCACTTAGATTAGAAATGGAAATTCCGGAAGGATTAGAAGGCGATGGCGCCTCCCCGGGCAGAGTCACGTACTGCTTCAGACCTTTCAGCAGAGTTGAAAGGCCGGTCCCTCCACCAATCGCAACCACACGTAAATATCCGGTTGCCGACGGTTTGTCCGTACTTCGACGCAAGACGTCGCGCGGGGCCATGGGAAACTCTAGCGGTCCTCGTCGAAGTGGCCTGACGAGATTTCCGACCCAGGATCCGGATACAGCAGTTCCGTGAAGCGCGGATCTTCCGACAGGTTCTGAAAATCCGAATCGTTGCGCGCCTGAAATCGGAGCGCTGGGTTGATGCGAATGGCCTCATCGAGGTGGCGCAAGGAATCTTCTGCGTGACCGGTGAGGCAATCGAGGGCCGCCAATCCGTAGGCGACATAATCCGCTTTGGGCACCTGTCTGGAAAGTTTATCCAAATGCTCGCGGGCACTGACGTAATCGCCCACATTCAGCAGAGACACCGCGTAGTCATAGTGTACTTCGGGTCTCTTGAACTGGTTGGCTGCCATCTCCC
>CAYRAC010000869.1:0-2040 GCA_964422045.1 uncultured Steroidobacteraceae bacterium | reverse complement strand
GAGCGAAGTCGCTGTGATCGGAGCGGGCCATGTGGCGAATGTCGAGCGGCAGGGCCGGGCGCGCGAAGATCTCTTCCAAGAGGCAGAACGGGTTTTTAGATTGGCAAAGACCGTTCGTGCCCGAGGGGTTCAGATTCTCAGCGGCCCGATTGACGTGCAGGCAGTGATTGACTATGCCGACGGAAAGCGTGGCGGCATGTATTCCGATCTTCTCGGTATGCCTACGCGCGAGCTTATTCATCTCGCTGCAAAGAATGTTCTCGCGCTGGCTGACATGGCAAATGAGTTGGATCTGTTGCTCTACCTGGAACCGCTGTCATGGTCGCCTATCAACGGACTCCAGAGCGCGTTGCAACTCATCGACGAAGCAGGAAGGGATAACGTGAAGCTCGTCATCGACTATTGGCACTGTTTCACATCCGGTGTAACGCCTGACGATGTCGCCAAGCTGGACAAGAGTCTGATATTCGGCATACACGTCTGCGATTCACTCCCATATGATGGAGGAATCCCGATCGAGACCGCAATGCGGGATGTACCTACGGGGTGGGGCGTTCTCAATCTGAAGGATTGGACCGAGGCGGTCAAATCGACGGGATACTCCGGATGGTGGTGCGGTGAGACCTTCTCGAAAAAAATGCAGGAACAGAATCCCTACGACCTCGCCCGAGAGATCAAGCGGTCCTTGATACAGCTGATTTTGACTTGAAGAGGTTGGTGTCCCCCGTGACACCTATCCGTTGAGCGGCACCGCCTCGCGCCATAGCGGCCAGCGCCAGACCAGAGGAGTAAATGGCGCTCAACGACTTTGCGTCGGCGCTCGGCTATCAAGCCACGATGCTTGCGGCGCCGTATTATTCGCTGCCGACCACGCCGGACCTCATTGCGCACTTTCGACGGATTGCCGCGGCGACCAGCCTACCGATCATTCTGTACAACCTTCCGGCACGAAGATAACTGGATCGCCGGCGCATCGATTTCCTACTGGCCGAACATGTGGCGCTGCCGTCCGTCGAAAGGACTTCGTCTTTGCGCAAGAAATAATGCTGGCGATGATGCCGCAGTTCTATCTATTGGAACAAGGCGATACGTGAAATACGGCACGGAACTCGCAGGAATTCCAGTGGGCGAAACGGGTGTGCCGCTGCAAGCGCTGAGCAGTGAGGAGAAGGCCATGTTTCCTTGTCCATCATCATCACTCAGATCGCACCGACTTTTCAGGATCGAAGGCTTCGGCCAAGGGCGTTAGGCCGGGGGGTATCCAATCTTGCGGGCGATCGCGAATATCTGATTTTGATGCGCCTCAGCGGCGAGATTTTCCGGACACGGAGACTAGCTTTTTCGGGGTTATACGGTTAACCTGCGTTTGGCCAACCACGCAGTCAACCTGACTTTGCGTACTGCCGAATAGCTCCTTGCGGGCCAGGCAGGCACAGGTGCGCAGAATTCATTGCCAAGCGACGGCGGGGCAGGGCGGGCGATTTCCCGCTCGCGGCCCTCAGCTCAGGAGGAACGGGAGGAGTATGAGCATTTTGGGTGGCGAGGCCGCTTGCGGTGACGTCGTGATCGTTGACGGGCAAGTCGCGCACGGAGACGAATTGTGCATCGCGCATCGAACGGCCAAGTGCCACTGGCCTATCTGTGGGGCGCGATCATGATGGCCTTCACCGCCCGAAGCTACGAACTACTGAGCAAGCGGATTCCGCTCGCCGGATCCGTGGATATCCGTCTGGGGATCGGAGAGATGACGGGATTCATTGCGGCCTGGCTGATTTTGAAAGCGGGACCCGGCCAACTCACGCCTGCCCACGGCTCATGAAGGACTGAACGATGAATGCGCTCAATAGCGAGATCCGCCGCAATGCCCACGCAGTGCTGCTGCCGGCGATCAGTGATCTCGCCATCGAACCTCAGCTTGGGGAGTTCTTACGTGGAGGTGGGCAGGCCATCCTGCTCGGCGAAACGCGCGAGGAGTACCTGGCCCGAAAGATGTCGCCTCGCCGTCGCGCCGAGGAGGGTCGTGATGGAATGAAAGAATCG
>CAYRAC010000868.1:0-2041 GCA_964422045.1 uncultured Steroidobacteraceae bacterium | reverse complement strand
CAGCATGCGCGCGCCAAGGCGTACATGGAGTCGACCATCTGGTTCACCGACGGCTTCGTCGTGATCACCGGTGAAATCGGCGCGGGCAAGACCACCCTGATCGAAACGTTTTTGCGCGAGCTGCAAACCGATGCCGTGGTCGCGCAAATCAACCAGACGCAATTGTCGCCGACGGCATTTCTACAGACCGTCCTGGTGCAGTTCGGTTTTTCGCCGTTCAACATGAAGAAGCCGGAAGTGTTGGCGACCTTGAATCAATTCCTGGTCGAACAACATATCAAAGGCCGCAAGGTATTGCTGATCGTCGACGAAGCTCAAAATCTCTCCAGCCGCGTACTCGAAGAAGTTCGCATGCTCTCCGGGATCGAGACGACCAAGGAGAAGGCGCTGCGCATCATTCTTGCCGGGCAGCCCGAACTCAACGACAAACTCAACTCCTCGGAACTCGTGCAGCTCGCGCAGCGCGTGCGCTTGCGATTTCACCTCGCCGCGCTCACCAAGGCGGAGACCATCGCGTACATCGATCATCGCCTGGAGGTCGCCGGTTCCCAGGGGCGGCGCATCTTCGAGGAAGGCACCTACGGGACGATTTACAAATACACGGGCGGCGTGCCGCGCCTGATCAATACGCTGTGCGACACCTGCCTGATGGCCGCCTACGGCCGCGCCCGCGATACGGTGTCGAAGCAGGATCTCGAAGCGGCGATCGAGGAGCTGCGTTGGGTGCCGTTCGGCAAGGGAGCGCGGGGAGCGCCGACACCCGAACCGGAACCGGCACCCGAACCAGAGCCTGAATCGGAGCCCGAGGTCGAATCCGAGCCCCAGGCCGAAGCCCCCGCCAAAAGCGAAGTCCAGGCCGCGGCGCCCGCCGCTCCCGAGCCGGTGCCGGCCCCGAGCGTCGAGGTCGCGCCCACCGTGGGACGGATTCTTCTGGCAAGCGCCGGCAAAACGGTGCTCGAACGCGAACTGAAGCCGGGCCGCTTGGTCATCGGCCGGACTCCGGAGAACGATCTGCAAATCGACAGCAAATTCGTCAGCCGCCACCACTGCCAGATCGTGACGCAGGCCGACTCGTGCGTGATCGAAGATCTCAACAGTACCAACGGAATTTTCGTGCAGTCGAAGCGCGTGCGTCAGTACAACTTGAACGACGGCGACGTGGTCCAGATCGGGCAGCACGAAATCATGTACATCGACGAACGTTCACCGCGCCTGCGCGGCGAGCCCGATGATGAAGAGGACGAAGAGCCTTGAGCGATCAGCCGTGGAGCGTCGACGGAAAGTCGATGCTCTCGCCGGTGTATTCGCGGCTCAATGCGCGGTAATCCTTGCGCCGCAGCAGCAAGGTCAGCGCCGCGATCTCGACCGTGACGCCGATGAGGAAGGCGATGACGGCGCGTGGACCGATGGGATCGAGGTAGAAAAGAAAAATCGCCAATCCGCCGATCACGATATAAAGATACGGCAAGCTTTCGTAAACAGGGCGAGCCAAGCGCATGGAATTCTACCTCCGTGCGCCATAGTAATGCCGATGCAGCGGATAAGTCCGCTAAATTTGACTTATATGCGATGAATCGACAGGTGTTTCCGGCGGCGGCAGGTTCAGTCCTTGCCGACCAACATCTCGGAAATGCGCGCCAACCAGGAGTTGTGCCACCCCTCGACCTTGAACTCAGTGCCCGGCGGTTGCGGCACGCGCTGTGCGGCCGACACCAGGTCCTTGGGTAGGTCCATCCGAAACGTCCCGGTCGATGAATTGTCAGCCATGCAAACTCCACGAGCGTTGATCCGTTGCGGAGGGTATCGAGTCCCATGGCCCCATCGATGGGACGGTGCGCACGTTATTGAGCATTGCATGACGCGCGCCGAATTATGCCCGTCGCCGCCGTGCGACGCGGCCGCACAATGCCGGATTATGTCGCTTAAGTTATTGACGCAACGCGAATTTGTTCACGGAACTAGGGTGCGACGCCGCTAGTTAAGCGGGTCGCCTCGAACTCATCCCCCGGCAGCCAGTTCACCGTGCCCTTCGCGAGCAACG
>CAYRAC010000867.1:0-2050 GCA_964422045.1 uncultured Steroidobacteraceae bacterium | reverse complement strand
GATTCGGCGAATCGCTGGCCCGCCCGGTCTTCCAGCGGGCGAACGGCACGAGCGCCTCGAAGCCGGCCTCATCGGCGGTGCGGCCGATATCGAGGATGCCACGCCATGAGGGCATGTACAGCTCATCGAGCACGGTGTGGCTCGGCGCTCGGCCATTGAAGCCGAATACCCCGAGTTTCAAGCGATTTTCGTTGAAGAGAGGATGGGCGCAATGCATGCGGCCAGCATAAGGCGGCAGATGGACGTATGCAATTAAAAAGAACATAATTCTTAAAATATGGCAATTTATTACAATTGCTAGTGTCCCAAGCCCCACGCGCCGGGACGGTTGGCCCGGTGAGCGGATCCGGCATGACGCAGGCATCCGAGCCGGCGTTACGGCGATACACCCTGAGATCCTGGAGCTGCTAGACCATGAACGACAACACATCCCCAGCCGCGCAAGCGGAATTGACCCGCTATGTATTGCCTCTCATCGCGACGGGAGGCATGACGTTCATGATACTCGGCGCGAGTGCGGTCTGGATTCCAGTCTACGCCGGCATCTTCCGCGTCACGCCCGCAGTCATGGGACTCATCGGATCGGTGCAGCTCGTGATGTCCGCGCTGGTGATGCTATTTTGGGCGCCGCGTCTCTTGCGCAAGGTGCAGCCGCGGACCCTGATGGTTAGCGGCGTGGTGTCGCTGGTCGTGATCGAGCTGCTCTCCACATTCCTCGCCCCCGGGATCGCGCTGTTCTCGCTGCTTCGCGTTGTCGAGGGCTCGAGCGTAGGCATCGCCATCGGGGCGATCGGCGTGCTCGCCAGCTCGACGCGCAATCCGGCGCGCAGTTTCGGTCTGTTGCAGGTGGCGCAAACGGTCGCGCTGACGACGTTGTACGGACTGGCGGCGCTGGTGCTCGCACGTTTCGGAGTCCGTGGAATTTTTGCGCTCATGACCGCCGGCGTACTCATTGCGCTGCCCTTCGCCCGGGCCGCCGGCACGCTCGAGCTGCAACGCGCCGCGAAGGCCGAGACCGGCAGCGCAAAGCCGCAGTTCCCGTTGCTCGGATTTTTTGCGATTGCCGCCATCTTCCTCGTCAATGTCTCGACGTCGACGCACATGGGCGATTTCGCAGCGCGGATCGGGATGAGCGTCGCGGAAGCGAGCGGCATCCTCGCGATCGCCAGCGCGCTCTCCATCATCGCTGGGCTGCTCGCGACGATTCTGGCGGGGCGGGCGCCCGGCTGGTTGATCCTCAGCGTGTCCGGTGCGATCGCCTGTACGGGGCTGCTGGCAATCGGTTTCGTGCAGGCACCCGCGATGCTGCTCGCCGCGGCCTGCGCCTCCCTGTTCGGCAACCAGCTCGCGACGCCGTTGGTCATCGCGGTCGTTTCGTCGGGTGACAACACGGGTCGGGCCGCGACGGCCGCCCAGGCGGCCGTCATGACAGGAATCGCATTCGGTCCCGCGACCGGCGGACTGATCGAGACGTATGCGTCATTGCAGGTGCTCGGCGTGCTGTGTGCGGTGCTGGTGCCGCTGTCGTTTTCGGCCGCGTGGTCGCTGACTCAGCGCCGGCCGCCCGTAACGGCGTTCAGAGGGAGCCTGTCTGAGTAAACCGCGTGAGCCTTCGGGACCTGACAGATTTACTCCGCGGGTCAGTGCCTACTCTTGCGCTGGTCCAACATTGCTTTGATCCGGGAACTCGCTTGGGTTCCGGTTACGCTCATCAGCCCGAGATATGCCGGATTGAGGAACGCGGAGATCCCTGCGTAGCCTTTCTTCGACTTACAGCGTGCAAGCCACGGGGCAATGCTCGATCGCGTCGGATCATCCTCCCACCACCACCTTTGCTCTAACTCGCACAGTCGGCAGACGTAAGGAATCATGGCTATGTCGGCCAGGCTATACTCAACCCCCGCAAGCCATGGGGTCTGATCGAGCTGTCTTGCCAGATCGCCAATCACTCGATCGTAGAAGACGAGCTGGTCAGATACAAACACAGCGTCCAGGCCATGCATCAGAAGAGCATGAGCGCGCTCGCGCGCCTGGCCACTGAACATCGACA
>CAYRAC010000866.1:0-2052 GCA_964422045.1 uncultured Steroidobacteraceae bacterium | reverse complement strand
AGGCGGCGCTATAGTCGCCGCTCTTGCGCTGTAGAAGTCCGAGGTTGTACCAGCAGTTGGGCAAACCCGGCCAGCCGGCAAGTACGCGTTGGTACGCCTCGATCGCTTCCGGCACGCGCCCCTGGCGTTCGAACTCCATCGCCTCACTCACCATCGGCTCGTAGCTTGCGCTCATATCATCACCGCTTCGGCAAACCCGGAAAGAAAGCGTTGGTACGGCGCACGTAGTCGGCGTACTTGGGCCTGCGCTCGCCGATGTCTTTCTCGAGGAGTGTCACTCCGGAAACGCGCATCAGCAATACCGACATCAGCAGCGGCGCGATGATGCTCCACCACGCACCGGCGGACGCGGCAATCAAATAGAAACCCCACCACACACAGAAGTCGCCGAAATAATTCGGATGTCGCGTAAAGCGCCAAAATCCGCGATCCATGACTTGGCCGTGATTGGCCGGATCCGATTTGAATCGCGCCAGCTGCCAGTCGCCTCCCGCCTCGAAACTGAATCCCACCACCCAGAAGGCCGCCCCGAGGACATCGAACGTGCCCCACGGGGCATCGCTCAAGATCCCAGCGAGCAGCGGCAGCGAGATTATCCAGGCGAGTCCCGCTTGCAATGCAAACACGAGGTACAGGCTCTTCAACGGAAAATTTGGCTCGTTCCGGGCGCGTATCGCGACGTAACGCCGATCCTCGCCGTGACCCCAATTGCGCCACGTAATGTAAATGCAGAGGCGCAGCGACCACAGGGTTACGAGCGCCAGCAGCAATGCTGTACGCGGCCCGGCCGTACGTGGGCCGGACGAGGCGCCGCCCACCGCATACGTCGCCGCCATGAACCAGAACAGCAGCGGCCAGAGGCTGTCGACGATCGAGACGTTGCGTCGGACCAGGCTCAACACCCAGGTGCAAAGGGCCGCAACCGCCGCGACGATGAGCCCCTGCAGGTAAAGCGCCATGGAGAACATTGCGCTAGCTTAACGGCACGGGCCGAGCGGCGCTTGCTGCGCGCTCGCCCACTCGGACTCCGCGGCGGGCTTGCGGCTGTCGGGACGAAAGGTGATCGTCGTTTGAAAATTGTGGCCCACCGAGTCGCGCAGGTCCGATACGCCTTCGTAGCGCATCAGCACATGAGTTTGAGACCCATAGGACACATCGATGGCCGCTAATACCCAGCCGAGAGCGCCGGCGAGTTGCAATCGAAATACCTCGACCGGCACGCCCTCGAGAGCGTCGCCGCGCACGCGCTGTACATGAAAATGCGTTGCCTCGAGCCGGCTCGGAATCAGAAAATGCAGGTCGAGCGGCTTGCCGGTCATCAATAACGGCCAGTTCGCGCGGATGAACTCATCGAAACCTGCGTCGATCACCAGCCCCTCAACCTCGCGCACGGGAGCGCTTTTCTGCGGCCCGAGACGCACCCCGCGATAGAACACCGTCCGCCCGCTGCCGACGCTGCGCACGCCCTCGCGCATGCCGTTGGCGGCGTCATCGAGTTCGAAGTCCGGCGCCATCGGTTCGACATAACTCACGGTTTTGCGCGCAAACGCCGAACCGTCGCGGCAAGTGTAGAGCACCAGCCGCTCGGCGAGCTGCTCGTCCCGGTACTTGAGCAGGTGCCGTTCGCCGTAAATAAATTCGTTGGAGTGGCGTGCTGCGGCGGTGCCCGAATAGCCTATGAGATGCTCGCCGGCACTGACTGCAGTCGACGTCAGCTGTACTGAGAACAGGAACAGAAACGTCCGACGGGCGCAATCGCGGCCATTCATACCGAGCTATTCGTGTGCAGTGCAGGAATGGATGCGCGCGAAGCTCAAAAACACGCCAAATCAGTCCCTTGCGATCGCCGCAAAGGCCGTATGCGCGGCCGAGGTTGGACGGCTCCGCCGAAAAGCGCATAAGCATAGACAATTGCGTAATAATCTCGCCGTTGGGCTGGTCTTTGTAGGGGAGCAGCAATATCGCTGCGTTGTTAATAACTATTGAGGAACTCAATCATGCAGATCACTAAAGTGTCGAGCGCGGCGATGGCTGCTGCGGCCGCGATGTTGT
>CAYRAC010000865.1:0-2054 GCA_964422045.1 uncultured Steroidobacteraceae bacterium | reverse complement strand
GCAATGCACAATGCTTCGGTCGTAGAGCTCGATCCCAGGCGCGGCGATCCGCCCGATAAGCGCGATACGCTTGGCGTCCTCCGTGACACGTAACTTCCCGGCTCACCGTCGAGGGTGCGCGGCCCAAATCCGCTGCTATCCTTCGTATCGATTGTCCAATTGAAAGGCCACGGGAAATTGCTTCTCGCTCCGCGATTGATATTGATCTTGCCGATCGCCGCCGCGCCGGTGGGGCGATCCCGCCACGTGAGGCCAGCCACTTGTGGATTCCCGAGCGAACTCTGCCAAGAGCTCGTCCGATATCGCTTAGTGACTCCCCGGCCTTCCACCGGTCCCACAGTTCCCGATGCTGCTGCGGGCTCAATCCGATCCGACCCCGTTGATCCATTTGCACCACCTCCACCACGACTGCCAGTTAGATGGTGTTGCATCGACCCATTGAGAGCGCCCTGTATTCTGTTCACGGCGCTGGGCTTCACTTTGGCAGCGTATGCGTGTGCGTTGCACCCTGACTGCCTATGGCAGTGATGATTTCGCTTTTAGCTCTCGGATGAGCTCGATAAGAGCGCGAAGCCCCAGAGGTACATGCCGTCTACCGGGATAGTAGAGGCAGAGACCGGGGAATGCCGGTGTCCAGTCGTCAAGCACCTGAACAAGCCTGCCTGACTTTACGTCCGAAGCCACTTGCCATACCGAAAGATAGGTCAATCCCATGCCAGCGAGTGCGGCCTCGTGCATGAGGCTCGTATCGTCTAATGAAATTCTGCCGGGAACATCGACTTCTATCTTCTTCCCCCGGCGCTCAAATTCCCATCGGTAGATGGCACCGTTTGCCAAGCGTCTGCGGATGCACTCGTGCGTTTCCAAATCGCTCGGATGCTGCGGTCGCTCGCGGACCTTGAAATACTTCGGTGAACCGACAACCACCAAGCGTTGTTCAGGGCCGATAGGCACCGAGATCATGTCACCGGGCAGGTGTTCGACCAACCTTATGCCGGCGTCGAAGCCATCTTTCACAATATCAATGAGACGGTCATTCGTGACGATATCCACGGACATCTCTGGATAACGCCGCATATATTCAAAAATGATCGGCGTCAGAATTTGCCGCGCACCACCCGCCGAAACATTGAGACGCAAGACGCCAATGGGTGACGTCCGATGCTGGTTGACGCCCTCGATGCTGTTGCGAATGGCCGCGAGTGCAGGCTCTATTTCCGCAGCGAATTGCTCTCCCGCCGCAGTCGGTGACACGCTGCGCGTGGTGCGATTGAATAGCCTCACCCCTAGACGCGCCTCAAGCTCGGCAATCGTCTGACTTAGTGCTGTCGCCGACAAGCCCAGCTCGGACGCGGCCGCACGAAAGCTTCTGCGCTTTGCGACCGCTACAACCGCTTCAAGCTCGATGATTCTTCCTCGGATCATTATCCCGTTTTCTGCAGTAGAACATGCCGTATTATACCAATTATCCTCACAATGCCCAGGGCCTAGATTGACGGGGTGAACCAACCAAAGGAGCTCGCCATGCGGCAATTCAACCAGATCTACATCAACGGCGCATTCGTCACCCCACATGGCAAAGCGGTCATCGATCTGATCAATCCGACGAACAACGAAGTGATTGGCAAGGTCACGATGGCGGACGAAGTCGATACGCGCCAGGCCGTCGCCGCAGCCAAGAGGGCGCTCATTTCATTTTCCCAGACGACCAAAGAAGAGCGCATGGGCTACTTGCAGAGATTGCACGATGCCGTGTCCAAGCGCATGGACGCGCTGGTTCAGGCGACAGTTCTCGAATATGGAGCCCCGCAGGATCGTGCGAAAGGCTCCAACGGCCTGGCCGCCAATATCTTCCTGCACTTCAAGGATACTCTGGAGAAATTTGATCTGGCCGAGGTCATCGGCAGCTCTCAAGTTTTACTAGAGCCCGTTGGTGTCGTCGGTATCTTCACGCCCTGGAATTCGAGCGCTGGTTCGATTGCGATCAAAGTAGCCCCAGCGATCGCCGCAGGATGCACTGTCGTCATCAAACCCAGCGAAATGAGCGCCATGCA
>CAYRAC010000864.1:0-2061 GCA_964422045.1 uncultured Steroidobacteraceae bacterium | reverse complement strand
GCAATATCCGCGAGACTCAACCCAAGCCGCTTGGTGATCAAGCAGCGGCGATCTCAACTCCAATCGATAAAAGACGCATCAATCGACCCGCGCGGTCAACGGGTGTGATCGCTTCATCGCGACCTCACCCGCCCATCTACCTCTACTCCGTTCGCGGCCGAAACAGAAGATCGAACCAAGAAACCCACGTCACTCCCGCATCAATCGATCGTACGGCGCTCTCGTGAACACCATGCTTGTCCACTCGCCACTCCCCACGTACCTGCCGAGACTTGCCGTCGGGCAACTGGTCGGTACCCTGCAAGATCATGGCCTCCCCGCTCAAGTGCCCCTCGATGATCAGCAATTGCCCGCTGTTCGTGACCCAACTTTGATGCCACGCATTGCGTGTCGCGTCATAGATGCTGAAGCTTTCGCCCTTGTGACCACCCGGGCTTTGGTATACCTCATGCAGAACGCACTCATTGAGTATCTTTTCGATCCGAGCGTGCGCGACGATGACGGTTGGGTGCTCGATTTCGACCACGTCCCAGTCGCCAACCCAGAAGTCGAATTGCCGATGCGCCTTGTCGGTGCAAGGCGCGGCGGCCTCGGGATGCACGAGTGCCGGAGCAGATTGCGCAGGCCGACAAAGGCTCTTGAACGAGAGCACGAGAAACGCCGCTGCGAATATCAGAATCACGCCTGCCATAACAAGCCCTCCGACACTACTGCTTTCTATGCTTCGGGTCACGTGCAACGGACTCCTCGATGGCCGCGGATACTGGAATCAAGGGGACCGCGATTTTCACGCGGCACCCCCTGACTCCGCCTTTTCTGTCACCAGGCGACTCATAACTGGAACCGCCGACCCCGGCTGATCTCACGCATTCTCGACGAGCACCTCGAGTCCATCGATCTTTCAGTTTCGCCAAATCGGGGTGGCCACACCGGCCTGGCGCGTCGTCGTAGCGGATTGGCTCTGGCCTCGTCACGCTCGCGCTTGCGCGGCCGTTGAAGCCCTGGCTTCCATCACGTGGATGATTCGGGAAAAACCTTAGCTCGAAAGAGGCTCAGGAACCGGCTGTTTTAGGACGTCAGACGATGTCACGCTAAGCGCCCTCGGATTGCGCGTCGGCCCATAGATGAAAAACCGCATAGCCTCGAAACGGGCGCCAAAGTTCGGCTCTCGATTCAAGCTCCGGTGGCGTGAGCGCCTTGTTGCCCGTGGACAGCCGTCGGCGCAAAGCCAAATCGCCAAAGGGAAACGCATCGGGTTCCCCGAGCGCTCGCAGCTCCACGTACCCGGCTGTCCACCGACCGACGCCCGGAAGCGCGCACAGCATACGGTTGACCTCCTCACTCGGCGCATCGAATCGGATCGCCTGGTCGTGGACTCCACGGGCCAGGAGACGCAGGGTCTCCCGACGTGAACTGGTCAACCCCAGTTTGTCCAGATTGGCACCCGCCAGCACCGCGGGCGTGGGGAACAGGTGTGTCATAGGGGTGAATCCCGGCTCGATCGGCTCCCCAAATTGCTCGACTAAGCGCCGCAGCAGGGTCGTCGCTGCGGGCACGCTGATTTGCTGCCCAATGATGGCACGCACGCAGCATTCAAAGGGATCCCAGACACCGGGAATCCGTAGCCCTGGTCGACGCTCAAGCAGTAACTTAAGGAGCGGGTCGCTCGACAAGGCAGTCGAGATACGGGCTGGATCGGCGGCGAGATCGAACATTCGGCGGAGCGAGCAGAGCAACGGCGGGATTTCCGCGGGTAGCGCCCCCTCGATCTGAAGCTCCAGAGCATTCGCGCGCACCACGGGTTGAATCTGCAGCACCGCGTGACCACTCAGCGTGCGGACGGTGCGCGCATAATGGTCGGCAGTGACGATTTCCATCCCTGGAATCGCGCGCTTGGCAAGAAAGGCCTGAACGTGGGCCCAGTCGTATGGGGGGCGATAAGCCAGCCGAAGTGCAATTTCCGCACCGCCGGTGGCTTCACTGCCGATGCGCCGGCTCTTGCGCAGCTCTCTCGGCGATCTTCGATAGATGGCGCGAACCGCGTCATTGAACCGCCGAATG
>CAYRAC010000863.1:0-2062 GCA_964422045.1 uncultured Steroidobacteraceae bacterium | reverse complement strand
CCCGAAAAAGCGAATCATCAAAACACCCGCCTCATATTGCACAACAGCAACCAGCCGATAGTCGTTCGCCTTGATGTTGAATACCACTCGGCCGCTCTTGAGAATGCTGGCCTTTGGATGAGCCGCCTTAACACCCCGAGGCGTCCGCCATTGTGCTAACTCCGCTATGGCGCGCCAGGCATTGTACTGCGACCGCTCACCCGGCTAGCGTCGCTCGTATCCGAAGAGGAATACATCCACCGCGCGCCGTACGGCGCCGCTTAGGCTTTCGGGCTTCACGATCTCAATCACGCCTAGAAGGACACGTTGCAGCAGTTCTGATTCCAGCAAGCTCAGGAGGTGCATGGCGGCGATTTTCGGATCTGCAGTTCGAAGGGTGCCGCGATTCATAACCTTACGCAAGAATTCAGTGACCTGCTTTTCGATGGGGGCGACCGCTTGCTCGAATGACAATCTGCCGATGTCCGAGTGTCGCGACTCGGCAATGGATAAGCGTCTCACGGCAATCGCGTCGGCTGAATACAGCACCGCCAAAAACCTCTGCCCGAAACGAACCAGCTCGCGCTTCAAGTCATCTGCATCCGCGTTAAGCTCGCCTGTAATCGCCTCTAGCTCAACTTCCTTGGCATGATGCATGACCTCGAAAAACAGCTTCTCCTTTGAGGGGAAGTAGTTGTAGAGCGTGGCTTTGGAGCCGCCGATCCGCTCACGGATATCCGACATGGACGCCCGATCGAAACCGACCTCGCGGAAAACTTCCGCAGCGGCTTGAAGGATGGCCTGGCGTTTTGATTCAGTCTTGGTCTTCATGGCTTTTTCGAGTGCATTAACAGAACCGAGAGGTACAGTTTAGCGCGACGACCAACTCGCCGCATCGCCCGTTCGTGACTTGGTCGGAGCCGCCTCGATCACAGCTCATGCGGGGGGAGCCTTCGCATGTAAGCATTGGGCCCTGCGGCGGCCTTTGTTGATGGGATGGTGGGCGCGTAGGCTCTAAGAAAGGCGGCTACCGCACGTCGGGCTGCGAGCGCAGTCTCCTTCTCGTCCGGCGCCGCTTCCCGGACATGCAGGAGCAACGGTTCAAGGATTTCAGCCTCAAGCAGTGCACCGAGGTGATCGGCAGCAAGGTCGGGGTCGTCCCGGCGGTGCAGGCCGGATGCCATGCATCCTGCCAGGAACGAAGAGATTTGCGAACGCAACGCCGCGATCTTGTCAAAGAAAAGCTTCCCGGTGCCGGAGCGTGCCGCCTCCGCGATCATCAAGCGCCGCACCTCCACCTGTTCGGGTGAGCAAATAAAATTGAGGACGCTCGTGCCAAAGCTGCGAAGCGCGGCCTGCGGATCGTTCCGGGAGGCGTCGAGGTGCTTGAGGGTGTCCGACATGTAGTTTTCCAGGGCTGCCATCATGCACTCCACGAAGAGTTCCTCTTTCGAGGGGAAATGACTGTAGAGGGTCGCCTTCGATCCGCCGACTTCAGAGGTGATATGCGCCATCGAGGTCCCGTCGAACCCCTGCGCACGGAATAATCGATAGGCGTTTTCGAGAATCGCCTGTCGTTTGCTGTCGCTTTTGCTCATAACCGAGTCGCTTCCTGAGTAAACCTGTACCACTGGGTACATTTTTGTTGACATCGGCCCTTAAGTCAAGGTACTGTACCGTACAGTTCATTTAAGGAGCTCAAATCAGATGGAAACGATCAAGAGTCCCCGCCTCACCCGGCAGCCTTGCCGACTCACTTTGCTGCTTGCCGTCGGGCTAGTCCTCGCCAGCGGCTGTGCGCAGATCCCCCGGCTCGATCCGCCCCCTGCCATGAAGAAGGTCGACGAGTTCAGCAGCTCGAGCTCGTTCGCGGTCCCCGTGGCGGCGTGGCCGAATGATCGGTGGTGGACCGTATACGGCGACACACAGCTCGATGCACTCATCGACGAGGCATTGAAAAATGCGCCCGATCTCGATCTTGCCCAGGCACGCCTCAAGGCCGCCGCCGCACAGGTTCAGGGTGCCGGTGCCACGCGGTTTCCCGAGGTGACGGCGTCCGCCGAGATCGCCGAGGCCAAGCAGA
>CAYRAC010000862.1:0-2063 GCA_964422045.1 uncultured Steroidobacteraceae bacterium | reverse complement strand
CGCCAGGAACTGGCGTGCGCCTTTCTGAACGCCTATTTGGAGCGCAGCGGAGATTATCGCGGTGTTCGACACCTGGCGTTTTATTCGGTGTATCGCGCCTTGGTTCGGGCGATGGTTGACAGCATCGGCGCGCAGCAAGGTGGCGCCCACCGAGGCGATTTCCAAGCTCGACTGCGCGCGCGGCTAAGGACGGCGGCCGGATATATAAGCCGGCCCGCTCCCACGCTGTTCATCATGCACGGTGTATCGGGCTCGGGTAAATCCTGGTTGAGCGAGCGGCTTGCCTCGCAGTGGGGCGCGCTGCGCATTCGATCCGATGTGGAGCGCAAGCGCCTGGCCGCCGCGTCGGCAGGCGTTGCCGCCAATACCGAATGCGATCTTTATACGCCGGAGATGAATCGCCTTGTTTACGTTCGTTTGCTCGAAGCGGCGGAGAGCTGTCTGAAGGGAGGGATGGATACCATCGTCGATGCCGCGTTTCTTCATGGCGAAGATCGGCGCCTGTTCCGCGATTTGGCGCTACGAATCGGCTGTCAATTCGCGATTCTGGCCTGTGAGGCAGATCCGGCGACGCTCGCCCGACGCATCGAGACGCGGGGGCTGATGCGCACGGATCCCTCGGACGCCACCGTGCGGGTGCTGAATCGCCAGGTGAAGAATCGCGAGCTGCTGGCCGCGGATGAGCAAGCGGCGGCCGTCGCGGTCGATACGACGCTGCCACACGCATCGCAGAGAGCCATCGAAGCGCTGCGAAGCTTATTGCTGCGGCCTGAATCCAAATAAGCTCACGGCAGCCGTGCAATCAGGCGGCGGAGGCCTCCACCAGCTTCACCGCGGGCGTCACCTTGCCCTGCTGCACCACACCGCGAACCAGCATCACCGGCACCGTGGCGGCGCGCACCACTTGTTCGGCATCGCTGCCCATGACGAGCCGGGCAAGCCCACGTCGTCCGTGCGTTCCCATGACAATGAGATCCGCCTGCCACTGTTTCGCTTGCGCGAGGATCAGGTCGGCAGCCACGCCGCCGATGGATTCGATCAGCACGCTCTCCGCCTTCACGCCTTCGCGCTGCGCCGCCTTTTCCGCGGTATCGAGCACCTTGCGGCCTGCTTCGACCAGCGACTCGATCAGATTCTCCGCAAACAGACCCGGCGCATAAGTGATATCGAGAATGTATTCATTGACGATGTTCACCAATCGCAGTTGGCTTCCCTGGGCCTTGGCAATCTTGATCGCCTCGGTCAGCCCGCGGGTCGAGGTCTCGCTGCCGTCGACCGGGACTAGAATTTTGCCGTACATGGTTGACCCCTCTGATGGTTTGACTGTGACTCCGACCGGCCGCCCGGGCCCGTTCGGCGACAAAGCTAATTTGTCGGGTGGATTTGTATCATCCGCCGGTATGGCCGGCCGCCCGGAGTTTCCACCGGGCATTTCGGGTTGCCCTCATTGTTCGCGCCAGCGTTGCCGCGCAACCTAGGCTCGTCCCGCCGCAGGAAGCCGCATTCTATGAGTGGAATATTGCACATTGCTTACAAGTTACTGGTCAACGACCGGGCGAAGTACGCTGCGCTCTTGGTCGGAATCACCTTCGCCGTATTCCTGATGATCGAGATGACCTCGCTTTTCGCCGGCATACTGACCCGCTCGTCCGCCACCGTCATCAACATCGGCGCTTCGATCTGGGTGATGGACCCCGCCATTCAAACGGTTGCCAACACCATCCCGCTGCCGGACTATGTGCTGGACGAAGTCCGTAGCATCCCGGGCGTGAAGTACGCAGTGCCGTTGTATTCCGGGTCCGCGCTGCTGAAACTGCCCGACGGCGTCTATCAAGCCGCGAATATCATCGGGCTGGATGACACCAGTTTGTTCGGCAGACCCGCCCTGGACGGCGGGAACATCGAAAACATCTACGCTGAAAACGCCTTCCTCGCCGTCAAGGATTCGGAGTTTTACAAGCTCGAGAATCCGAAGGTCGGCGCCGAATTCGAACTGAACGACCATCGCGGGGTGATCGTCGGAATCGCGGTTTTCTTTCAGGTCTTCTTCAGCACGCTGGCGG
>CAYRAC010000861.1:0-2066 GCA_964422045.1 uncultured Steroidobacteraceae bacterium | reverse complement strand
TGGGTTTCGTCGGGTAATGAATTGGCGCTCATACGGGGTCTCCGGGTTGCCAGACGAGAATCAGCTCCCCTTGGCAATGTTCGCACCATGCTCCGTTACGCTGGATTATCTGGTGGCCCTTCTCGTTGAAGAACGACGTTACGCAGCCGCCGCAATGGTACTCATAGCCGCCGAGCGGGTCTTCGGGTGGTGGTTTGGGTCTGGATTCGAATCGCATGTTCCTACAACGGAATTTATCATGTGGGGGTGATCGTGTAACCCGCGGGGCTTCGTGGAAGCCATCCCAAAATGCGCCGTATCTACTGCCATGGACCTGGAGGCTCCCACCGCACCGGTTGGGCCACCCCGGTGGCTGCCGCCTCGGCCACGGGCATCAAGAACCGAACCAGGTCGCCGGAAATGCGCGAGAAATCATCCGCCAGCGCCGCTTCGCCAATACGCCGAACAAACGCACCCCATTGACGTAAGTGAATCGGGTCGCCATAGAACTCGGCCGTCAAGCCAACAGGCACCACGGACGGCACGCTCGTCTGACGACGCTGGAATGTGGTGCGGATTGTCTGGCTCAAGCCATAACCAGAAAAAGCCAGGGTCCGTGACAAGATCCAGATGTCGTAGAAGTCCTTCATGCGACTATTCTGCAGGTCGAGATCCACCATGGCATGAAATTTCTCGGCGATCGCGGCTTCCACGGGGTAAGCATGCAGTTTGATGGGCGAAGCCGCCAGCAGCACCGGATACTCGATTACCTGGGGTTGCGGATGTACCGCGTCGCCGACGCCAAAATCGATCTGCACGGTCTGTCGAACGTTGGCGAGCCGCGCTTGCAAACGAATACGGGTGCCGACGTACTCGGTCGCATCGCGAATCGATTCGACCGAAATCGTCGATGGCTCAAAGATCACGCCATCAGAGGGATCCTCAATCGCAACGCATTGCTCCACGAATTGCACGAGGACCGCCTGATCGGCGATCCCGCGCCTTAGGAGATCGATATCCATCGTGGGTCTTGCGTGCGGCACTCCCCAGACCCGGAGCATCAATGCACCTTTGAGCAGAACCGTATCGGCCTCGGGCGAACGTGCAAGTCGGGCCAAAAATCGCTCAATCACATACGCTTGCAGAATGTCATTGAAGCTCAACTTCGAATCCGTGGCCATGTTGCGCAGTCGCGCGAGGACTGACGCCACAACGTTCCGCGGTACCGTCACGTCACACTCTCAAGGTACGGGCCGATGATCCGAACCTGGCGCAGTAGGCGCGAGAAATGCAGGATTTCCCGGTTTCTAATTCGTTTTCGCTCCCGTGCGAAACGCAGCGCCTCGATGGCAACATCCAGCCCGAGTTTGTTTCGGTATTTGAAGCAGTCAACGAGCGTGCGCGCGACGCCATAGATGCGAACGGTGACGCCATCGATCCGGTGGGATTCAATACCCTGATCGAAGGTTGCGGCATCGAAACGATAGATCTTCACCGGAGGCGTGCGCAGCCGCAGCCCCGCATAACGTCCTCGAGGCACTGCGAGATAGACAGCTCGCGGCACCTGCGTCGTAATCCCGTGGAACGACAGTGCCGAGATCAGACACACGACCGCGTCCGGCGCTTTTGAGGCAACGACCGCGAGGTCCGGGTTGCTGAATTCCTGGGCATCGGTCAGGCGATAAAGCCCCCGCGCGAGGCGCGTAAGCTGGCCTGATTCGACGAGACTATAGAGCGCCGCGGGATGAATACCACGAATCAGGGCCTGACCCGTCCTGAGCACACCGCCGTGCTGGCGGAAGGTTTCGAGCACGGATTGAAGATCGCGGGTTTGGGCCATGCTGGATAATATTAGCACCATTTATTTTTTATTGGTATGCTTTTTATCCACCACACTATTTTAGGCGAATCGATGGCAAATCGCTGACATCAAAACGCGTTTCTACTTGCGTCCAATGGTGTCTTGTGGAGTCCTATGGTGTGCTAACCTACTGACGGATCGAGCATTTCAGTCACGTGGCAGGCCAAATAGCTACGTTCGGGACGTAGGAGTCGCAGGTTCAAATCCTGTCACCCCGACCATTGAT
>CAYRAC010000860.1:0-2069 GCA_964422045.1 uncultured Steroidobacteraceae bacterium | reverse complement strand
CACGATCGTGCGGCCGGTGCTGTTCCATTACATTCGCGATCGAGTCGCACTGGAAGCCGTGGCCAAAGAGAGCTTCAGGGCCATCGAGAAGGGCATCATTCGGCCCCAGATCGGGTTGCGCCTGCCGCTGTCTCAGGCGGCGGATGCGCACACGCGAATGGAGTCGCGAACGACCAGCGGTCAGATAGTGCTCGTCCCGTAGCGGGCGAGTGGCGCATGTCCGGCCTCCCGCAATTTGTTAGAGCCTCGGCTAAGGTGGGCGCGATGACGCACTTCAAAGGTTCACCGAGATGCCGCCCCAGCTCTCCGGGTCTACGTCCGCGATCGTCTCCGTGAAGTTCCATCGATGGCCGTGAAAGTCCTCTGCCTCGTATTGACGCTCACCAAACATGTGATCCGTTGGCGGTGTGAGTATCTTCGCGCCTGCCTGTCGCGATCGCTCGCAGTGACTTGCCGCATCCTCAATACGCACTTGCACGCTGATTGAATGGTTGGGAATGACGTTGCCCTCGCCGATCGTCAAGCAGCCCTCGCCGGCGCGCATTTGAATTCTATGATTGGCAATGCGCAATCGAATGCTGAAACCGAAAGCCTTGCTGAGCCATTCAGCCGCCGCGCCCGGATCGGGGTAGCGCAGCACGGGAATCACCGGACAAGGAGGAACAGAACGATTTGCGCGCATGAGTTTCTGCCGAGCATGTGTGCGCTCAGCTTAGCATCCTCGGGTTAGGGAACCGCGCCCCAGCGATCACTCCACGGGCGCGGGGTTCTGACGCAGCGCCTGACCCGCGGCCCACGCGGCGCCGATGAGCCCCGCGCGATCGCCGAGCCGGCTGGGCGCGATGCTGATGGGTCGAGAGAAGAGGGTCGGAAGAGTCTGTCGGACCCGTTCATACAGCTCGGGACGCACGCCGATGCTTCCGCCAAACACGATGAGCTCCAGATCGAGGAGCGATTGCAGCGTCACGACAGCGAGGGCCACCCAGCGCGCGGTCGTGTCGAGGACCGATGCCGCCACGTCGTCTCCTTGCTCGAGGAGCCTGAAAATGTCACGTACCGTGGTGGCCGCGGTTCCGCCTTGGCGCCGGTATCGATCAACGATGGCAAGTGAACCCACCTCGAGTTCGAATGTGCCGCCGGCCGAGGGGATCTGCGAAGTTGGGTCGCGCCCGATGGGCAGGTCCGCGATTTCGCCTGCCGAGCCATGCGCCCCGCGAAACAGCTTGTCATCCATGAGCAAGCCGAGCCCTGCACCGGTGCCCAACGATAAGAACGCCGCATTGCGGCAGCGACTGGCGCACCCGAGCGCATGCTCGCCCAGCATGGCGAGATTCACGTCGTTCTCGATGGCGACATCCGCTCCGAAGCGCTGGCGCAGAAAGCCGAGGACATCGAAGTCTTCCAACCCGGTGATGTTCGGAGTCAGGGAAACACGGCCCGTGCGAGGATCGACCGCACCAGGAATTCCCACCATGACATGACGCGCGCGCGTCACATCGATCCCGAGAGTGTGCGCGAGCTTTTGGGCGCAGGCGGCGATCTGTTCGGCCACGTACGCTGCGCCGCGTGGGTCGGTGGGCTCGGTCAATTCCGCCAGGATGCGACCCTCACCGTCGGCAATCGCTGCGGCGAGCTTCGTGCCGCCCAAGTCCGCGGCAAAACAATAGTCAGTTTCGCGTGTCATTGACGTGCGCTACGCTGCGCCGGCGGCGGAAGAGGAAGAGCCGCCGCGAGTTCCGCGACGCCGAAGAATTCATCATGCAGGCGGCGCAAGGCGACCGACAAGGCGCCGACGACGCCTGCTCGCCGACCGAGCGTGCTCGTTCGAATCTCCACCGGCCGTGGCACGAGCTGCAACAGCACGCGCGCAACTTTGTCCGCAAAATCGGGACGCGCTCCGACTGAGCCACCCAGAACGAGCAGCTGCGGATCCACGGTTGCGATGACCGCCGCGGCGGCCAGAGCAATGAGCCGCGCAGTCTCATCGACCACGTGCGCGGCAATCGCATCACCTGCCTGCGCGCGCTCAAAGACCTCTCTCTCCGAATCCACATCGGAACCGCCGGCCT
>CAYRAC010000859.1:0-2070 GCA_964422045.1 uncultured Steroidobacteraceae bacterium | reverse complement strand
CGTGCCGAAGGCCGATGCCGTCATGGCCGCCACCGATCTCGACGCGCTCACCCGCAAGCGCGTCGATTTCGAATCGCGCATCAACGAAATCGAGGCCGCCAACGATGTAGCGGCTCTCGGCACGCCGGAAGAGCAGCAGACCTGGCAGCGACTGAAACGCATCGAGGACTATCTGGCGGCCCATCCGGACGACCCGGATCTGGCCGAGATGCGCGAGAAGCATCGCCTGATGAAAGGCGTCATGTACTGGCGGCTGTCGGCGAGCTTCAAGGCCAGACTCTGGAACGAGCGCCGCTCGGTCAAGGAACTCGAAGGCGATCTGAAGGAGACGCAACGGCGCGCGGTGCTGGTGAGGCAGGCGCGGGCGGCGATGCCGAGCAACACCGGCGCGTACGCCGGCCGCGTCGCCGCCATCCGCGCCCGCATCGACCAATTGCAACAGCGCTTGAGCGATGCGTCGCAGCAGCAGAACCGCTACCTGCAGGTCCTTGCCATTCGCGAGCTGGAAGGGCAGAAGCTGCGCATCTCGACTTACCAGATTCAGGCGCGGTATGAGTTGGCCGCAATTTACGACCGCGCTGCGAACGACAGTGCGAAGGCCAAACCATGAGCAACCCATGCGGCATGCTGCGCGCTGCCGGCGCGGCGCTTGTGGCGGCGGCGCTGCTGGCGGCGCCTTGCAGCGCCGACAGCAAGAAACCGGCGACCATCAAGGATCTCGACTCGCAGCAGGTCGACGTCAACACCGATCCACCGAAGAACGTCGATGCCGGCAAGACCATGGACAGCTACAAGCGCTTCCTCGACCTCAATGCGGGCGATGCCGCATTGCGCGCCGAGGCCTTGCGCCGGCTCGGCGATTTGAACCTCGAAAGCTCGGAGTCCGAGCGCATCGAGCGCGAACTCGTGACCAATGAAGGCCTGCGCGCGACCGAAGCCATCCACCTGTACTCGGCATTGCTGAAGACCTATCCGAAGTATGAGCGCAACGATTCCGTGCTGTACCAGCTGGCACGCGCCTACGAATTGAACGCGCAGCCCGACAAGGCGTTGGCGTCCTTGGATCAACTGGTGACGAATTATCCCAACAGCCATTACGTCGATGAAGCGCAATTCCGCCGCGGCGAAATCCTGTTCACCGACAAAGCCTATCCCAAGTCGCAGGCGGCGTACGAAGCCGTCATCAAGATCGGCGCCACGTCCGGATTCTACAATCAGAGCCTCTACAAGCACGGCTGGTCGCTGTTCAAACAGGGCGAAAACGAGCGCAGTCTCGAGTCCTTCGCCGGGGTGCTCGATTCGGTGTTGGTGTCGAAGAAGAGTCCGAACGATCTGGTCGAGCTCGAGACCTTGAGCCGCCCGAATCGCGAATTGGTGGAGGACACGTTTCGCGTCATGAGCATCACGTTTTCGTATCTTGACGGTCCGAAATCCGTCGATGAGTTCGTGAAGCACCGCAAGCCGCGGCCCTATTCGTATCTCCTGTATGCGCGCCTCGGAGATCTGTACATGGAAAAGGAGCGCTACACGGACGCCGCCGACAGCTACCGTGCGTTCGTTTCACAGGACCGCAACAACGAAAAGGCGCCCTTGCTGGAGATGCAGGCGATCGAGGCCTATCAGAAGGGCGGCTTCCCGCAACTCGTGCTGCAGGGCAAGAAGGAATTCGTCGAGAACTACAGTTTCGGTACGGCGTATTGGCAGGGGCGCCAGCCGAACAACGAGCCGAAGGTCGTTGCCGTGCTCAAGACCAATCTCAAGGACGTAGCGCAGCACTACCACGCCGAAGCCCAGCGCAGTAAGAACGTCGCCGATTATCAGGAGGCGGCGAAGTGGTACCGCACCTATCTGACTTCATTCCCGGACGATCCGGATTCGGCCGTGACCAACTTCCTGCTCGCAGACACGCTGTTCGAGAGCAAGCAATATCTTGACGCTGCCAAGGAATACGAAAGCACCGCCTATCATTACGGCGACCATCCCAAAGCGGCGGCGGCCGGCTACGCTGCGATCGTCGCCTACGGCAAGCAAGAAGAGACTCTGAACGGCGACGCGAAGGCGGCGGTTCAC
>CAYRAC010000858.1:0-2082 GCA_964422045.1 uncultured Steroidobacteraceae bacterium | reverse complement strand
CGGCGCCATGCGCCACCCACACTCCGGAACACGCGCGCATGATCGGCTCGAGCGCCGTCACCATGCCGCTCGCCGGGACTTGCATGACGGGGTGCCGGTTGGCGTCGAAGTTGTGAATGTAGGGTTCGCGATTCGACACGATGATGACCTGCGCCGAATGCAAGTGATCGCGAACCACCTGCCGCAGGGCCTGCGGCGTCCAATTCTCGTGAAAATCGATCTCCAGGCGCTGCGTTTCCTCGGCTTCCGCCAGCACCTTGCGCACTTGCGAAAGTATCGGCAACGACGCGCGCGGCGACCTGGCATCGTCGAGAAATCGCTTGCCGCGGATATCGCCAATCAGCACCTGGGCGAAGCGCCGTAATTGCAGCCACGCCACCAGGACGATCAGCAGCGCCAACAGCAATACCGATATGCCGACGAACACCAACAGGAAATCGCGCGCGGTTCTTTGGCGGCGATCGACGAAGCTCAGATCGTGCAGCATCAACACGCGAAACGGCGTCGGCTCCGCGCTGTCGAAATCAAACCGCGATACCTGCACAGAACCGGACGGCAGCTGCATGATGCGCGAGGCGGCGGGAGACAAGGTGTCGGTGAGGTCGCATGAAATGCTGGCCGGCGTGCGCTCGGACTTGAACATGGTCGAGCCGTTGGGGCGGCACACCAAGATCGCCAGCAAGCGCTCGTCGGCGGTTATCTTGGCGAGATAACTGCGCAGCCGCGCCTCATTGCCCTTTTCGACGAGATCGGTTATCGGCTCTTCCATCGAATGCATCACGAGCTGCGCACGCAATTCGATGTCCGAGCGAAACCACTCCGCCAGCAGCCGCTCGATGTAGGGCAACCCAAAATACGCCACCACGCACGACGCGAATGCCACCGGCAGGACGAAACGCAACATGACGGAGCGAAACATCGTTCCAAAATACCCAATTTCGGTGTTTCGGTGTCAATTTTTCCGCTATGATTTTCGTGTAAGACTTACACGGCTGCAAAGCCGTAAGCCATCGTTGACGCCCATCCGGTAAGCTTTGTCGTATGATCCAAACACCGCCGTCGCCTTCACTTGAATGGTGTTTGTTCTTGGATGTTGATGGAACTCTGATTGAATTCACCGACTCACCACACGACACATGCGCGGACGCGGAGCTCAAGGCGCTGTTGGGCGAGGTGGCCGAGCGCCTGGGCGGTGCGGTGGCGCTGGTGAGCGGGCGCAGCATCGAGTACCTCGATTCGCTGTTCGCGCCGTTGCGGCTGCCTGCCGCAGGTTTGCACGGCGTTGAGCGGCGCAAGGCGTCCGGCGTCATGCACGGTGCGAGCTTCGTCGATTCGCAACTCGACCGGGCGCGCGCCGAACTCAAGGCGTTGGTGACCGCGAACCCCGGCACAGTGCTCGAGGACAAGGGTCGAACCCTCGCGGTGCACTTTCGAATGGCGCCGCAAACCGAAGCTACGGTGCGCGACGCGGTGCGCGGACTCGCGACACCGCTCGGCAGCAACTACCACATCCAGGGCGGCAATATGATGCTCGAGATCAAACCAAGCGGCTTCACCAAAGCGGCCGCCATCAAGGCGTTCATGCAGGAGCCGCCGTTTTCAGGCAGGACGCCGGTATTTGTGGGCGACGATCTCACCGACCAGGAAGGCCTGACGGCGGTCGAGGATCAGGGCGGCATTTCGGTCGCGGTCGGCGAGCGGGTACAAGGCCAGTATCACCTGGAAAATGCCGCGGCTGTGCGCATCTGGCTGCTGGACATCGCCGCACTGCAAGATTCCCACCGCGAATGACTACCGCCAGTCTGGATCTCGCCGTCATCGGCAACTGCCAAGTCGCCGCATTGATCGACAGTCAGGGCCGCATCGTTTGGGGCTGTCTGCCGAAGCCGGACGCAGATCCGGTATTTTGCGCACTGCTCTCGCGCGCAGGTGGCGCATCGTCGAGCGGCGTTTTCGCCGTCGATTTGCGCGACATGACCGATGCGAAGCGCATCTATCTGCGCAACACCGCGATTGTCGAAACGACGTTGAGCGATGCCCACGGCAACTCACTGAAGATCACGGATTTCTGCCCGCGTTTTC
>CAYRAC010000857.1:0-2091 GCA_964422045.1 uncultured Steroidobacteraceae bacterium | reverse complement strand
GCCGGCCAAGGCAACCGACTTGATCTATACGCATTACACGCCTTAGTAATCGTTCACGGTCGGACCTCATTGTGGCAATGAGACCTGTACCGCTGGAGCGCACGGAGCGATCAGAAATACCCGCCGACAGTGTCCCTATTTAGGTTTAGTCCAGCGCTCGGCACGTTCATTCGAACCGCCGACATTAAACAAGGCCGGTTCGACGACAGCGCCGCGCAGCGGCGATGGCGGTCGCCGGAGGCGTAGCGAACGGCAAGCCGAGCGCAAGCGCGGCCAGGGGGCCAATCGCTCCAATACCATCGTGCAATGGGCAACACTCGTTCCTGTGATTTAGTGTGCGCGAGACCTTGTTTGAGCCCCCGGGCAGCACTCACCTGGTTAGTGCAAATGCGAGTGACACGAATCTGCGAGCCTCGTTGCGGTCTTCGTCGCAGACGATCATGCACGGTTGACTCAACCTGCACACTGAACACGGAGGACACACTTGTGACTGCGACAATGAAAGCCAATCGCGTCCATAGGTTCGGAGGTCCGGAGGTCATCCTCTTCGAGGACTTGCCGCGCCCAACGCCTGGCACGGACGAGATTCTGGTCCGAGTTCATGCGGCAGGCGTCGGGCCGTGGGATGCGCTGATACGAGCCGGGCATAGCGCATTGCCACAGCCTCTGCCGCTTACACTCGGCGCAGATCTCGCGGGCACTGTCGAGGCGACCGGCTCGCGCGACAGCCCCTTTTCCGAGGGCGCCGAAGTGTTCGGGGTTACCAATCCCCGTTTTACCGGTGCGTACGCGCACTATGCGCTCGCCTTCACTCACATGCTGGCGCACAAGCCCCGCCGCGCGGACTTCGTCGAGTCTGCCGCGGTGCCGGTGGTGGCGGTGACCGCCCGACAGATGCTCTTTCGTGACGCGGGAGTGCGCCCCGGTCACCGCGTGCTGGTTCAGGGTGCCGCTGGGAACGTGGGTGCCTACGCAGTGCAATTTGCACATGCGGCCGGAGCGCACGTCATCGCCTCGGTTCTTCCGAAAGACAAGAATGAAGCGCTCCGGCTTGGCGCCGACGAAGTGATCTCAATTCCCAGTGAGGAGGCGCAAGGCATGCGGGGAACTTTGGACACCGCGATCGACACGGTCGGGGGCAAAGCCCAAAGGGACTTGTTCGCCTTCGTGCGCAAGGGTGGAACCTTAATATCCTCAGTCTCCGTGCCCGACGCGCAGCTCGCCCAACAATGCGGGATCGAGGCTGAATTCATTTTGGTGGATGTCCACACCGAGGACCTCGAGGCAGTTGCCAATCTCCTCGATGCGCAGCAGCTCATCGTGCGCATCGGGCAGGTGCTCCCGCTAGGAGCCGCTCGACAGGCCCACGAGATGCTGGACCATCTGCGGCCGCTGCCGGCCGGCAAAGTCGTGCTCGACGCACTGGGGGACTCGTAACATCGCGGTCGAGAGCCAGCTTGCGCGACCCGGATCTCGAATCGCATAAAAACGACTCAGCTCCTCGCTCCAGACTCGCAAGGAGCGGTGCTTCCAGGTGATCGGGCGGGCTCTGAGGTTTCCAGATTAACTGCCGTCGAGCGATGAAATGCCGAGCTCCGACCGCGTCCCGAACATCCGACAACGTCCGGCAGCTGCCATCTTTTGGGAGGGGCTCTTTTGGGGGTATCGATAGAAAACGAAATCAAAATTTCAATAAATCGCCGGCCCTTTCTGTCTGATTTCGATTCCGTCCCGGGCATACAAATGGCGCGCGGCTCAATGCCAATCTCAGAGACACCATGGCGAACTCGCCCAGCGCTGTCGGTAACAAAATGCGGGTCTATCGCGAGGCCTTCTTGTTACGCGCCGCCAGAGCGCGTGGTCGCAATTTGCGTTCGCCACGCATTACATACAACACGTAAACCGTTTCGCCTTCCCGCCGATAGAAGATGCGACGCGGCGCTTCAACAATTTGACGGTAGCGGCCGCCACGTAGCTCGCGAGGCTTGGAACCGCTGTCCGGATGGGTTATCAACTGATCGACGTGCCTAAAAACTCGCTGGACCAATTCACTAGCGGCCGCAGGATTATCGAGCGCAATGTAACCAGCGA
>CAYRAC010000856.1:0-2092 GCA_964422045.1 uncultured Steroidobacteraceae bacterium | reverse complement strand
TAGGCTATGATCCAAACTCATTATTCTCATATAGAGGATGAATTGAGCTCATGTCGTCCACCGCATTGGAGCTTCGACACTTGGAGACGCTATTGGCGTTGGCGGAGTGCGGCAGTCTTTCCAAGGCGGCGGCGCGGCTGTTCCTGACCCAGTCGGCGCTGTCGCACCAGCTCAAAGCGCTGGAAAGCCACTTTGGAGCCGCGCTCGTCGAGAAAAACATCCGCCCCTTGCGCTTCACGGCCATCGGCCAGCGCTTGCTCACTCTGGCGCGGACCGTGCTACCGCAGGTCGCCGAGGCGGGACGCGACGTGGCCCGCCTGGCCCAGGGCCACTCCGGACCCTTGCGTGTTGCGGTGCAATGCCATAACTGCTTCGACTGGCTCATGCCGGCCATGGATGCGTACCGCACGCTCTGGCCCGAAGTCGAACTCGACATCATTTCGGGTTTCGTCGTCGATCCTTTGCCCCTCCTCGATCGCGGCGAGGCAGAACTTGCCATCATTCACGATCCGCAAGGTCCGCATCCCAACGTGGTGTTCAGCCCGTTATTTCGCTACGAGAGCGTGGCTCTCATGAGCCCACGGCATCGCCTGGCCGCCAAGGGCTGGCTCGAGGCTGCCGATTTCACGCAGGAGACGCTCATCACCTACCCGGTACCGGACGAGATGCTCGATGTGATGAAGCACTGTTTGACGCCGGCCGGAATCAATCCAAAACGGCGCACCGCCGAGCTCACGGTGGCCATCCTGCAGCTGGTGGCGAGCGGCCGCGGCATTGCCGCCCTGCCGTCCTGGACCGTGGGCAACTACATCGAGCGCGGCTATGTCGTGTCGCGCCCGATTGGCCCGAGCGGCCTGCATTGCGAGCTGTACGCGGCAACGACCGATCGCGGTGCCGAGGCCGCCTATATAAGAGAGTTCATTGCCCTCACAAGAGCCCAAAGCCTGACCGAGTTGGCCGGCGTATCGGCACTCTAGGAGACCGATTTTGAAATTCGCCCCGCGCAGGACCGCGCTGCTTGCGATCATGGTTGCCCCGACGCTCTCTTGGGCGGCGCCGCCGATGTCACCGGACACGGGCAGCGATGCCGTGCGGGCGCTGCATTCGCAGCGCGCAGGCGAACTCGAATTGCAATATCGACGCGAGGTTCGAGGCGCCAGCACCGATCAAGTCTCGTTCGGCATCGCAGCCGACTACCACTACGTGAAGTCGGCCGACGGTACGCGAATTTACGACTACCGGTCGCGGCGCATTTTCTGGTTGCGTCCCGCGGGTGAATTCGTCAACAACTCCCTGTACGCCGATGTCTGGTTTCGGGCCGCGGAACTCAAGAATCGTTCCGCGCTCGGCGGGATGCTCAATGGCGCGGGCATCGCAGCGTCGAAGGCGCCCGGCATGACCGTTCCCTTTTGGGCCGAAACCGAACTCGGGATGCTCTCCGCTGATATGCCGCGCAGCGACCTCAAGACCGTGGAGGAAGAATCGCGCGTGCGTTGGCTGCTCGACGCCGATGAAGTGGCGGCTGTGCGCTACGAGCGGGACCCCGTACCCGACACCGTGAAGTCCGGATTGCGGCGCTTTTGGCGCACCGTCGTCCAACTGCACCCGGACATCGCCGATGCCCTGGCGGCGAGCGGCCGAATGCCGGCGGAGCTTTGGATAAAATCGATGCCGCCCGGCAAGGATCCGCTCGTCGCGCACTGGACGCTCGCGGCGAAGCGCTGGGAGCCGGCCGCGGCGTACCCGCTGCCGGCGCATCTGACCGCCCAGCCGACGAACTCCGATGCGGTGTTCTCCAGGATTTTCGCGACGCTTGCGATGAACGTGGCCGCGAAAGCGACCCCGCCCTCCGCCGAGGTGTACGTGGCGCGCGCCGAGTCCGCGATCGCGAGGCGTGCCGGCCTCGAGGCCATGCTGTGGGCGATCGAGATGAATCTCGCACAAGGGACGCCGATTTCCCAATGCGTGGAAAAAGACCCGCGTCCCTACTGTTCTCTGCTGGTTCGGGCCGGTCCTTTGGCAAAGGCGGATCCGCGCACCGCGGTGGGATTCACCAAGCAAGCTCCCGCCGAAACCGATCGATCGCAGTTTG
>CAYRAC010000855.1:0-2094 GCA_964422045.1 uncultured Steroidobacteraceae bacterium | reverse complement strand
CCACAATACATTGAGTTGGATGGTCTCGGCCCCTACGCCAAAGCTGCGACCGTTGTTGCAAAGGCCGCCCGGCGCGGCTAATGGTCAGACGAAGTGAGCCTCGCCTGCAGCACGCTTGCAAACTTGCGAAGTCGCGCGGCGATTGCCGGAGTTTTCGCGTGGCTTTACGTGGCCTGTGGGTTCGCGGCATCGGTGCCGACGACCGGCGCATCAGCAGGCCCGATGGTAAAGTTCATTGACACCCAGGAACGGGAAGACCACGCCGACATTTCGATTGAGTTCGCCTGCTCGGTACGCTATGTCACCAATGTGCCGGCGAGTCATGGCGAGAGTACCAAAATCACGCTGCGGCTCGGCCCGGACTGCGGCGCGCAACTAAGTTCAGTGATCCCTGAGCTGCCGTTGGTTGGCGGCGGCGGTCAGCTGGTGACTGGTGCCCGAGTTGACTCGATCCTTCCGGGGGAGATCACGCTGGAATTGACTTGGTCGCGGCCGTTGGACTTCGTGATGGCGTCGACCGCGTCTGGGAGCGGATTGCGCGTCAGGCTGCTCAACATCAATCGGCGCAAAGGCAACGCGTTCGTTGCCGATAGCTCGCTAGATACGAGATACGCGGTGAATCTTGACTCTTCACAGGTCAGGTTTGGGCGCGATCTGGTGGAGGCTGCTGCAGCCCGCCTACAGGCCCAGGCCTATGTATCTGAAACGGATATCGACGACGCGCACTGGTATCGATTGCGCGTGGGCCCGTTCACCTCGCGCGGGGAAGCTGAGCGCGTTTTGAAAATCGCCCAAGCACAGTATCCGCGCGCCTGGCTTGCGATCGACGATGAGCAGACTGACCTATCGGTGATCGACAGGGCGGGCGTGCAGTCGAGCCCGCTCGCCCGGCCGACCGACGCGGCGCTGCCGGACACCGAGCGTGCGGCGATTCTGAACGATGCGCGCACCGCACTCGAGGCGCATCGGTATCCGGAGGCAGTCGACTTGCTGACTCGCTTGCTGCGCCAACCCGAGTACCCGGCCCGCGCTGATGCACAGGAGCTGCTTGGCCTGGTGCGTGAACGCGCCGGCCAACTGGCGCAGGCCAAGGCGGAGTACCGCGAATATCTGCAGCGGTATCCGCAAGGTGCGGGCGCGGCACGCGTCCGGGCCCGCCTACAGGCCCTTGCTCAGGCGTCACTTGCGACGACAGCCACCGGCGAGTTCGGTGGCGCAGTAAGCAATCCCTTGACCTTCGCGGGCAGCGCCTCCGTCAGCTATCAATACGGCAAAGATCAAACGGTGTCCGCCGGCACGACGACGACGACCAACACCGTGAACTCCGCTTTGGTATATGGTGACTTGCTGCTTCGCGATCGGGGCCAGCGCTATGACTTCACGGCGCGCGTCGATGCCGGCTACACGCATAATCTGCAGACGGTATTCGGCGGCAGCCAGGACCGCACCACGGCGGCCTATGCGGAACTCACCGACCGTTTGTTTGGCGTTACGGCGCGCGTGGGGCGTCAGTCGCTCGCGGCCCAAGGTGTGGTCGGACTGTTCGACGGCGTTTTCGTCGGCTATCAGATCAATCCGTCTTGGTCCGTCAGCGCTGCAGCGGGCCTGCCCGCCTACACCAGCTATTCCGAGGTATCGAGCCGCCAAAAATTCGGCACGCTCACCGCCGAGTTCGATCCCTGTCAGCACCTATGGGTGTTCGACGCCTATTTATTCGATGAAACCAATGGCAGCGCCACGGAGCGCCGTTCCGTGGGCTTGCAGACGCGCTATTCAGCTCCGGGCCGCACGGCCGTGGTGTTGGCAGACTACGATATCGCATTTCAGCAGCTCAACTCAGCGACGCTGATCGGCAATAGCAAGGTGGGATCTTGGGTGATCGGCTTCGACGCCGATCATCGCCGCAGCCCGTTGCTGGAACTCAGCAATGCGCTTATTGGGCAAAGCGTAACGGACCTGCAAATTCTCGAAACTCAGCTAACGCCTTCGCAATTGAGGTTATTGGCATTGGATCGCACGGCGACGAGCAATACCGTGGTGCTCTCGGCAAACCGCTCACTGGGCGAGCGCTGGCAGTTCATGGCCGACATCGGC
>CAYRAC010000854.1:0-2097 GCA_964422045.1 uncultured Steroidobacteraceae bacterium | reverse complement strand
TCGACATGGCCATGTCGCAGTTCTCCTACGGCACCCTCGAGAGCTATCGCAAGCGCGGCGAGTTGCTGCCGGTTGACGGCGGATTTGACGCCGAAGGCAATCTGACGCGCGATCCCGCGGCCATCGAGAAATCCTGGCGCCCGCTGCCCATCGGTTACTGGAAGGGCTCGGGCCTGGCCGTCGTGCTCGACATGGTCGCCGCGATGATGTCCATGGGCCGCGCCACCCATGAAATCGCTCCCGATCCGCTCTACGAAGCCGGCGTCTCGCAGATGTTCTTGGCCCTCAATCCCGCCGCGTTCAACTCTTCTTCGCAAGCCGAACAAATCGCCGACGGCGTCGTCGCGTCCCTGCATAACTCCAAGCCTGCCAAGCCAGGCGGCAAAGTGCGCTATCCCGGCGAGCAAACCTTGCGCGTCCGAGAGGAAAACCTGCGCCTCGGGCTGCCCGTCGAGCCCGCCGTCTGGGCCGAGATTCTGGCATTCCGACAGTAACCAATATCCCCTGAAAATGGTATTCAGAGCGGCCAAAGCCTCTGTAGAATTGAACCGTTCGCGAGCGTAATCGCATCCCTGTACGGAATCCACCCCAACAGGAACATCACTCGCCACCCGCGACGAGGCATTTTGCCGAAACACTTGTCGAGCGCGAGCCGATAGAGAGTTGTACTGAGCCATGGACTACGGGACATTCTTCTTTACAAATATCGCCTCTGTCACCGTTCTTACGGCGTGGATCTGTGTACTCGCCTGGTATAACCGGCGCGTCACGGGAATGTCGTGGTTCGCCGGCGCGCAGGTTTTGGGATTGGTCAAGCTGATTTTTCAAGGGTTGGAAGGAAAGGTTCCGGCGTTTCTCGGGAGCATGACCGGCAACGAACTGTATCTGGTTTCAATCGCCATGCAGTGGATGGGCCTGTATTGCTTCCTGGTGCGCAAGCCCTTCCCGCATCGCCGGCTCTGGATTCCCATCGGCCTGGTTTTGGCGGCATACTCCTTCGTCTTTCTTGCAAAAATTCCCTACACCGGTAATGTAATCAATATTCCGTTTGTGGCGTTGTGCGGTTTTTCGGCCTGGACCCTGTGGAGATACGGCCACGGACCGTTCACCGCGGTTTCGCGTGTGAGTGCGGCGATTGTCTGGACGCAGATGTGCGTGGCCGCGTACCGCGCCATTCTGACCAACCTGAGCTACGCGCAACCCTGGAAGACCGTGGACGCCCATACTGACCCGCGCTGGCTCTACTCGCTTGCCGCGGCGGCGTTCCTGGCGGCCTGCATGGCCATGTGCGAAATGTGGTTCCTGGTGACCGAATTGCAGGGAGAGCTTGCCCGGCAGGCGCGCACCGACCCCCTGACTGGCGCATTGAATCGCCGATCCATGGAAGAAGCTGTGCTGCGCGAAACCGCCCGCAGCCTGCGTTACGGCAATGCGCTGAGCATGATCGTGGTCGACATCGACAACTTCAAGCAACTGAACGACGCACGCGGGCACGCCGCGGGCGACTGCGCTCTGCAGGCCCTGGTGCGCCGCCTCATCTGCATGCTGCGCCAGCAGGACTCCTTGGCGCGCATGGGTGGCGAGGAGTTCGCGATCCTGCTGCCCGATACTTCGGATGCCGCGGCGCTCATCACCGCTGAGCGCGTCAGGCGAATGGTGGAAGAGCTCGATGTGCCGTTCGAGACCGGTGCAGTCAAAATGACCGTCTGTGCCGGGGTCGCGCAACTGGATCCCGAATGCGGGTGGGAGGAAATGATGCGGCGCGCCGATGCGGCCATGTACGATGCCAAGAAGCGTGGACGCAATCTGATCTCTTCGCTTCCCGTGGCCGGCAAGATGATCTCCAATACTTCAAGGGCCGTGACTTTGGACGGTCGCGACTTATTACCCAACCATTAACGCGCTTTTGGTCTGGCGTACCGGCGATCCCTTCAACCCAGCAGCGGGCAAAACTCTCTCCGTAATAAAGAGCTGCATTAGAACTTTCTAATTTCCCTCACACTATCGATCCCCTCGCAGGGAAATAAACCCAATGCGCGGGCCAGTCTCCTCGATCAAAAAGGATTTCCAGCCGATATGCAAGAAGAACAGCAATCT
>CAYRAC010000853.1:0-2097 GCA_964422045.1 uncultured Steroidobacteraceae bacterium | reverse complement strand
GCCGGCGCGCGGGATACGGAAGCGGATCGGGTCGAGCGCATCGCCGCAGCGCATGCCGTACTCAAGAGTCAGGGGGAGGCCAGCGGCATCGATTTTCGGTTCGACCTCATGGCGCGGGTGCCCAATACCCGCCGTTCGCACCTGTTGATTGCCCATGCCGCCCGTTCCGGCCGACAAGCGGCCGTGAAGGAGCGGGTCATGCACGCCTATTTCGAGGAAGGCTGCGATATCGGCGAGGTCGAGGTTTTGGTCCGCCTGGGAGTCGAGGCCGGGCTATCGGAGCGCGAATCGCGTGCCGCGCTGATCTTGAGAGCCGGACAGGATGGGGTGCTCGCCGCCGAGCGCCATGCCGCGGTTCTTGGCATCACCGGGGTACCCACCTTTGTTTTCGATGGCCAGTACACGATTTCCGGCGCACAGGAGGTCGGTACCTTGACCCGGATCTTCGACCAGGTCGCCGATTTTGCCGCCGAGCGTGATTTGGCGTCGTGAACGACAGCGAATTGACCGGGCAGTCCCGCAGCCACATCACCGAAGTGCCCGATCCGACATGCGCCCTGCATGCCCAGGTCGTGGTGCCGTTCCAAAACTTGCGCCGCGCGGCACTCGCCGATGGCTTCGATGTGCGGCCGCAGAGCAGCTTCCGGGACTTTTCGCGCCAATTGACCATCTGGAATGGAAAGTTCAGCGGCGCGCGGCCGATGTACGACGCCCAGGGGGGGCGCATCGAGGTGAGCCAACTTTCCGCCGCCGAGCGCGTCGCGGCGATTCTGCTCTGGTCGGCGCTGCCCGGCGCGAGTCGCCATCACTGGGGGACCGATGTCGATCTCGTCGACGCGAGAGCCACTGCGCCGGGATACCAGGTTCAGCTGACGCCGCAGGAGTTCGCGACGGGCGGACCGTTCGCCGCGCTCGCCGAATGGCTGGAGGCGAATGCCGCGCGGTTCGGATTTTTCCGCCCGTTCCGCGGCCTATTGTCGGGCGTCCAACCCGAGCCCTGGCATTTCAGTTTTGCTCCCGTGGCGGAGAGCGCCCGGCGCAGCCTGAGCCCCGCGGTATTACACCGGGCGATCGCCGCTGCGCCATTATCGGGTAAGGACGAGGTCCTCGCGCGGCTCCCCGAGCTGCACGCGCGCTACGTCGCTGCGATCGATTGGCCCTAGGCCCAAAGAGCCTTGAGGTGCGTGAGCATCAAGCCGCGCACCTGGCCGAGCTGGTTGTCGCCGGACGTAAAGAGCGGCGGGTTGCGCTTCAACATCAGCCAGCGCTCGTTGCGCAATACCCGGTGCAAGAAAACCAAGTTGCGGTCGATCGCCTCGAGATAGGGATTCTTGCCGCCAAACAGCGGTTCTATATAGCGGTAGGCGTGTTCGAATTCACCCTCGAGACGTAGCTGGCGAGTCTCGCGCACGAACTCGGGAGTCTGGCGCAACAAATCCAAGCCCGAGCTGTAGCGAACCTGCAAGGCACCGTCGGTTCCGGTCGCGGCGGCGATGCCGCCGAGGACGAATTCCGGATACAGCCGGTCACGGCACTTTTCCAGGTAGCAACGATCGGCCATCTGCGCGATCAAATCCGCGGTGCCCAACAAGTGTCCGAGCTTACGGTCACGAGGATCGGCAAGCTGAATCTGATCGAGTTTGATTTCATAGCCGGTGAAATGCACGATCCGGGTTGAAACCGGCACCCAATCTTCCATGCCGATGGTCGGCAGAAACCGCGCCAAAAAGCGCGCGCTGCGGGTCACGTGATAAAGAGTGAACTCGGCGCCGTTGCGATGCTGACGATCGCCGAATTCCCGGATGTAACCCGCATCATGAAACAGCGAGGTGACCAGAGCCATGACCGCGCGCTCGGCGCCGAAGCGCATGCGCGGCTCGACCGTGCGTTCGTAGCCGACCAGCAAGCGCGCCATCGCCAAGGTCATGTCGAGCGAGTGCTGCCGGTCGTGATAGACGGTGTCGACACCATGGTAGCCGGGCATCCGGCCGGTGAAGAGTTTGTCGAACACAACGAATGAAACGCCTACCCGATCGAATTACTCGCCGGGAAAGGCAGAGGAGAAAAGAACTCGCACCGCGGCTCTCACCGCCGCTG
>CAYRAC010000852.1:0-2106 GCA_964422045.1 uncultured Steroidobacteraceae bacterium | reverse complement strand
GATCCTGCACCTGCTCCTCGGCTGCCACGCCGTCGGCGAGCAACGACTTGCCGCGGTCGAGATCGCGGCGCGCCTTGGCCGCGGCCTGCCGAGCCTGCTCGAGCGCGGCGTTGATTTCCGCCGGCTTCAGCACCGCCAGCACCTGCCCCGCCTTGACGCTCTGGCCCTCCTCCACTTGAATCGACTCGATCAGGCCGCCAACCTTGAACGACAAGCGCGCCTCATCCTTCGGCGTGAGCAAGCCCACGGCGCGCAAGGTATTGTCGAGCGCCGCGTCCGCGACCGCGGTCACCCGCACCGTGCGCATCGGGGCTGCGAGCGGTGCGCCTGTCGTACGCGAGCAGCCTTGCATGTGAATGCTCGCCGCAATCGCGGCCATGCCCAGTACCATTGATCTATGTTGTTTCATGGCTGCGATTCCGGCGGTAAATCGCGCGCACCCGCGCCAAGGGCGTACTCGAGTTCGGCGAGACTGCTCAAGGCGGAGAAACGCGTGACGTTGAGACTTAGCTGCGCGTCGGTGAGCGCGCGGCGCGAGTCGATGAACTCGGCCTGATTGATCTGACCGAGATCGCGCTTGCGCGCTGCAATGCGAAAGGCGCCCGCAGCCGCCTCGACCCGCTTGGCGGCGGTGCCGAGCGATGCCTCGGCGAGCTCGAGGTCCTGGAGCGCGCGCTGCACTTCGAATCGAATCGTCTGCTCTTCGGCCGTGCGGCTGGGATGGGCCTCGCGCTCCACGGCGCGCGCGCCGGCGAGGCCTGCTTGATCGGCACCACCGGAAAACAAATTGAAACGCAGCACCAGCGAGGCCAGCACGTAGCGATCATCGCTGCCGATCCCGTACGTGTCGCCCTGCGTGCCGGCGTCCAACGCAAACGCCAACCGCGGTTTGAAGGCGGCGCGCGCCAAGCGTTCACCGGCGGCGGCGGCGGCCGCCACCGCGTCCAACTGCTTGAGTTCCGCCCGCCGCCGCAGCGCCGTTTCCTGCAGCGGCGCGAGACTCAAGGAAGGCTGCGCGGTCCGGCCGGCGAGTCCCGCGCGCATGTGGTCGATATCGGGATCCTCGACCGTGGTCTCGGGCAGCGCGCGATCGAAGGGGGCGTTGCGCAGCAGATTCACGTAGCTTTGGGCCAGGCGCTCGCTGTTGCGCGCCCCGAGTTGCGACTGCTCCACTTCGAGCTGATCGGCTTCGGCGCGAAATACCAGGTCGCGGGTTATCTTGCCGTTGCGAAATAAACTGTCGTTGACGCGATGATTCTCGGTCGCAAGTTCCAAGGTCGCAGCGAAGATCGCGATCTGCGCGCGCGCCTGCAGCCATCGGTAATAGGCCTCGCGCATGTCGCGCTCGATCCGCCCGGCGAGCGCCGCACGGCCGGCCGCGGCGGATTCGTACTGCGACTCGGCGGCAGCGCGCGCGGCGCTGATTCGCGGGTCGTATAGCGGCTGCGTCAGCGACAGCTTGGTATCCTGTTCGCGCGTGCGTTGAAATTCGATCTCTTGGTTGGCGACGGGTGCAAAGCGCGCCGATCCCGTCAGTTGGTTCAAGGTCGCGTACACGGGATTGAGCAAGTCGCCGACCGGAAAGTCCACGGTCCGGCCGCCATCGGCGGCCGAGTAGCGCGCCGAGAAATCGAGTGTGGGTAGGTATCGTGCGCGGGCCTGATCGAGGGCTGCCAAGCGCTCGCCGACCCCGGCGCTCGCCCCTTCCAGCTCGAGATTGGCCGCAAGCGCGTCGGCCACCAGCGTCGAAACGGCCTCCTCCACCGAGCCAAGTGCGGGGCCCGCCGCCGCGATGGCCGGGGCGGGGCAGGCTGCCAAAATCAGCAACATGCCGAACGCGCGCAGTACGTCACCTGTAGAGTAACTAGACATGTGTCAACACCGGAGCAAAAATTTACCGCGCCTGGTCCGACGCGGCCGACTGCCCTGTGGCCGACACCGAGGGGTCAGCCGCCGGCGTGCCGCTGCGGGTCATGGTCCGCAGCAACCCGAATGCGTAGGTACTGAAATCGGGAATCGTAATTCCAAATCGGGCCAGATCGTCGCCTTTGGCCATGGCCAATTGGATGATGCCGTGCGTGAAAGCCCACAGCGAGGTCGCCAACA
>CAYRAC010000851.1:0-2110 GCA_964422045.1 uncultured Steroidobacteraceae bacterium | reverse complement strand
TACACTCAAGGCCGTTTTGCGGGTCTTGAATATTGCAGATGCCGAGCGCGATGTCGGACAGTTCGACGCCGATCGCGTCAACGTCATCGGCGGAGAGACCATGAGCCTGCCTCAGGTTGCCAATGGCGACGATGGCTGAATGAGTCATATAACATGCAGCGTGAAATTTAAAGCGATTGGTAGGAAGGAATTGACCAAACTTGTAGTCCGCAACACCGGATGGTGAAACGTCTGTTTGGCAAAAGAAGAAACCCTGCTCGGCCTCAAGTACGTCACTTCTGGCAACAAATCCCTGTGATGCGAGCATCCCCGCCACCACACCATTTGAAGCCGCTTTTCCGGCGTGAAAGGCCTTCGCCATTGTGCCGTTCATGCATTTGAGGCCGGCTGCCTGAGTGGCCGCCAAGCCAAACGCATGGGCTGTCGCACCAACATCGAGTTCGAGCAATTTGGCGACTGCAGCGGCTGCGCCGAACGTGCCGATAGTGCCCGTCGAATGGAAGCCCTTGGCGTAGTGGGTGGCCATCGCTTGCCTGCCAATGACGGAGGCTGCCTCGAATCCTACAATATAAGCGAGTAGCGCCTCCTTGCAAGATTTTCCGTTGGCTTCTGCAACGGCTAGAACAGCCGGTAGTATCGGGGGCGTCGGATGTCCCCACTGCACCGCGTCGTCATAGTCTAACGCATGGCTGAGCGTGCCGTTGATTAGGGCCGCGTCATGGGGCGACGCCGAGCCTGATCTCCCGAAGATGGAGGCGCTGCCGCCGTTGGCGAACGTACGGCAGACAATATCGGAGAGCGGTTCGCTCGCACCGGCAATTGCGACGCCGAGGCAGTCTAGAATACTGTGTCGTGCCACCATCACGCTCGCTTTCGGAACCTCCGAATACCTCGCTGCGGCAACCATCTGCGCCAATTCCATCGTCAGCCCAGGTGCATGCGTTCTATAGCGGTGACCCATGGTTCTCTCTCTGTGAGCGATCACCCGCAACTACGGGAACTAACGGAACGATCGCGATCTCTGAATTGCCCGGAACGTCTGTGGCTTTCTGACCGTTGGAGTGTGACCGACATACGGGAAACTATGTCAATCCATGGTTTGTGGATTTACGTTTGCGCCTCATATAACTCATATGTGGAGACTATCGTAAGTATATGGGCACGCATTGCGGGATCACATTTCCCATGGGAGTGTTCATGTCTTAAACGAATCAAATTAGGAACGTGCGGATGGAAAGCCCGATTTTCGATTTCATTGTGATTGGTGCGGGATCGGCTGGTTGCGTGCTGGCCAACCGGCTTTCGGCCAACCAGGGGTATTCGGTGTTGCTGCTGGAAGCCGGGCCTGCCGACAACAATATGTGGGTGCATATTCCCGCGGGCGTCATGAAATTGCTTCAGAGCGGTAAACTAATCTGGCCTTATTTCACTGAACCGGAGCCCGGCCTGAAAGGCAAGAGAGTGTATTGGCCGCGAGGCAAGGTGCTCGGGGGTTGCAGTGCGGTTAACGGGATGGCGTACGTGCGCGGGCAACCATCAGATTACGATGCCTGGGCGCAAATGGGCTGTCAGGGGTGGGCTTGGGACGACGTGCTCGTCCATTTCCGGAGTTGCGAGGACTACTGGGGAGAAGAAAGTTCGCTACATGGCACCGGCAATGGGGTGCAAATTACCAGCGCAAAAGACCGTATTCCCGAAGGATCGCTGCACAATGCCACCGCAGCTTTTATCGAGGGCGGCGTGGCAGCTGGACTGTCACTGAACCTGGATTTTAATGGAGCCAAGCAAGAAGGAATCGGCTGGATCGATCATACGATCTCGCGTCGCGGCGCGCGGCACTCGGCCGCTCGCGCCTTCCTGAAACCGGCGATACACCGCCAAAACCTGACGGTCTGGACCGGATCCATGGCTGAGCGAATCCTGGTCAAAGACGGGCGAGCTGTTAGCGTCGTCATAAGTCACAACGGCGAAAAGAAAACCGTATCCGCCCGCAGGGAGATCATCTTGAGTGCGGGGACAATAAATTCACCGCAGCTCCTGATGCTGTCCGGCATTGGTCCGGCGGAACATCTCCGAGAACACGGCATCAACGTGATCGTTGATAGTCCTA
>CAYRAC010000850.1:0-2110 GCA_964422045.1 uncultured Steroidobacteraceae bacterium | reverse complement strand
GCTTCCCCCCTTCGGGCGAGCGGCCGAACAGCCAATAGGAAAGCCACAACAGGCCGAGAACTGCCGAACTTCGAGCCAAGCCGGCGCGGCGATAGGCGAGCACCAGCAGCACACCCAGGAATAGCGCTGCCCAGGCAAGCAATTCGCCCGCGGCCACGGCCAACTCATTCATAAGAGTCCGCTTTAGATCAGGTCTTTCACACCCTCGCGTTCTTCCAGCAATTCGCGATGCGTTGCTTGCATCTTGTCGCGGCTGAATTCGTTGATGCTCAATCCTTGAACGATGCTGTACTCGCCGTTCTGGCAGGTCACCGGGTACGAATAGATCACCCCTTCGGGTATTCCATAGCTGCCGTCGGAGGGTACCGCCATGCTGACCCAATCGCCGGGCGGCGTACCCAGCATCCAATCGTGGATGTGATCGAGCGCCGCGGCCGCCGCCGAGGCCGCCGATGAGGTGCCGCGCGCCTTGATGATGGCGGCGCCGCGTTGCTGCACTGTCGGGATGTAGGTGTCCTTGAACCACTGCGCGTCGACCACCGACAGCGCCGGCTTGCCGGATACGGTTGCGTGATGCAGATCGGGATACTGGGTTGCCGAATGATTGCCCCAAATGATGATCTGCTTGACCGCGGCCAAGGGTGAGCCGCTCTTTTCAGTCAGCTGGGCAAGTCCGCGATTGTGATCCAAGCGTGTCATCGCCGTGAAGCGATGCGGCGGCAACGACGGCGCGTTGCGCTGCGCGATGAGCGAATTCGTATTGGCTGGATTGCCCACCACCAATACGCGCACATCGCGGCTGGCGACGGCATTGAGCGCCTTGCCCTGCGCCGAAAAAATCTTGGCATTCTCGAGCAGCAGATCCTTGCGCTCCATGCCCGGGCCGCGCGGCCGAGCGCCCACCAGCATGCCGAAATTACAATCCTTGAAGGCGATGGCCGCGTCGCTGGTCGCGGTTACCCGGTTGAGCGTGGGGAACGCGCAGTCGTTCAACTCCATCACCACACCTTGCACCGCTGCGCTCGCCGCCGGGATCTCCAGCAGATTCAAATTGATCGGTTGGTCGGCGCCCAACATCTGACCGGATGCGACGCGAAATGCGAGTGCATAGCCGATATTGCCGGCGGCGCCCGTGATGGTGACCGTGACTGGTTTCTTCATGACCTGCTCCGATGCGCAAAGCGACGAATCTTAGCCGAAATCGCCTCTCAGAAGTCGGCTCACGGCCAGAATTCAGGCTCGCCGGCGGAATAGCCGGGGTAGGCAGCGCGGAAGCGGCGAGACTCCGCATCCGCTTCGTTGTTGCGTCCGGCGCGGCGCAGCGCCGCGATATCCGCGAGCCATGCGGACGGGGTGCGGGTATGCGGCGGATCGCTGCTGTAGAGCCGCAGTTTGCGATCGAGCGGTGCGTTCGCTGCCGCTCCCGAGTGTGCTGCGACACGCACCAGATGGGGCGCCTCGTCGGTATGTTTTTTGGGCTGCGGACCGAATACGATGGCAAGGACCAGCGCCATCGACAGGAACACGCTCGCGGCGAGCGCCAGCGGGGCCAGGTACGGCGAGCGGATAGGTGCTGCACCGGACCCTCTCAGCACGTGCCGGTCGAGCGCCGGCGGCGGTGCCGGCGCCGCCTCTCTCTTGTACTGACGCGACAATGCGCTGTCGCCGCGCAAGTATTCTTCCAGATCGTCGGGTGGAACCATGGGCGTCACGTGCCAACCGTCCGCGTGCGCAGCGGCCGCGCAAGACTCTGCGCCGGGTGCAGCGATTTCTTCAATTTACGGATGGCGTATCGCAGCCGGCTCTTGGCCGTCTCGAGCCCGACGTCGGTGACGCGCGCGATTTCCTCGATCGTGAGTCCGGTCTCCTCGTGCAGCAAAAAGGCCTCGCACTGTTCACGCGGCAGCGCGCCGAGCGCCGCCAGCAACGCCGATTGCTGCTCGAGAAATTCCGCCACTGCGTCGGGACGCTGATACTCGGGCACCTCAGGTTCGGGCGCTTGAGCATCGGCAGGATCACTGCGCGCTGCGCGCCGCATCGCGAGGTCGCGGCGAAAAAAGTCGATCGTGCAGTTGTGCGCGATGCGAAACAAATAGGTCGCAAATTTTGC
>CAYRAC010000849.1:1362-2113 GCA_964422045.1 uncultured Steroidobacteraceae bacterium | reverse complement strand
ACCGCACCATCCGCTATCCCGGCCATGCCGCGATCATGAAGGCGCTGCTGAACGACTTGCGCCTGCGCGATCGCCGCGAACTGCTCAAGGACATCCTGGAGAACGCCGTACCGATCACGCTGCAGGATGTGGTGATCGTATTCGTCACCGTGAGCGGAATGCGCGGTGGGCAGTTGATGCAGGAGACCTACGCCAACAAGATCTATGCCGCACCCGTGGGCGGTCGCGTGCGCAGCGCCATCCAGATCACCACCGCGGGCGGTATTTGCGCGGTCCTCGACATGCTGAGCGCCGGCAAGCTGCCGCAATCCGGGCTCATCCGCCAAGAAGACATCAAGCTGCCGGCGTTTCTCGCCAATCGCTTCGGCCGGTGCTACGCGATGGCACCGGCGCTGGCGGCCAACGCCGCCTAGCCTGTGGCTCCTTGACCACGCCTTTATGAGGTCGGAGCGACGAAAGCCGCGATGTCGGCGAGCGTCGGCGCACGGCCGCGGGCCGGCAGGCTGAGCGCGGCCACGGTATCGGCATGCACCAGCTTCGGGTACAGCTTGAGCGTCACCGCGACGCCGCGCGCCGCAAGCGCAGTCGCGAGGTTGCGCGAATTCTTGGGCCACACCGTGTCGTCCTGTAATCCGTGCACCAACAGCATCGGCGGCGCGTCGCCACGCACGAATTCGATCGGCTGCGACTGCGGATACTTCGCCGGCGGCCCGAACATGTCTTGGGTATCCGCTTCGAGCAGCGGCAGGAA
>CAYRAC010000849.1:0-1352 GCA_964422045.1 uncultured Steroidobacteraceae bacterium | reverse complement strand
ACGGCCCCGACAGTCCGATCACGCCAGCAATCGGCGGCGCGCGCTGCCCGGTTGCAGCGAAGTAGCGCGGGTCGAGCGTCACCAAGGCCGCGAGATGTGCGCCCGCCGAATGGCCCATCAAGAAAAGCCGACGGCCGGCATCCGCCTGGTAATCGGCGGCGTGCGTCGCGGCCCACAACGCGGCGTGCGCGGCATCGTGCATGAATCCCGGCAGTTTGACCTGCGGGTAGTGCCGATAATTCGGCAACACCGCGACGCAACCCAATTCGGCCAACGCCGCGCCGACGAATCGGTAGTCGGTCTTGTCGCCGAAAGTCCAACGGCCGCCGTGCCAGAACACGATCACCGGGCGCGGTTGCACGGCCGCCGCCTCGGGCACGTAGACGTCCAAGCGCTGCTGCGGATCCTCACCGTAGGCGATGTCGGCATGGCGCCGGTAGGCACCGAAAGAGGCCGGCGCGTTTGCCGCCCAGAACGCGAGCCGGCCGCAACCGCCGGCGAAGGCCGCAGAGAATGACGCGAGCACCGCACGTCGCGAGACGCGGCCCGGGCTATCGGCAGGCATGCGTGACTCTGCCATCGCGATCGAGCACCCCGTGCCGCATCAACCAATCGCGCGCATCGTCGGCATCCTGCGCCATCCAGGTCGCGGCACTGCCCAAACGAAAACTATATCCCCATTCATCCATGTCGCGACATATCCGCTCCCGTCCCACGTTCGGCAGTAAATCCGCCAATACCACCTGCAGGTAGCACACGGCGCCTTCCTCCGCGTCGTCGCCGCCCGCGTCCGTATCCAAACCGGCGCGCCGTTCCGGCGTCATGCAGATGAAGTGCGCGCCTTCGTGCAGCACCGAGTGCAGCGGCGTGTCGAGCCGCGCGAAAATTTGCGCGCCGATCAAGCCCGCTTCGCGCTCGCCCCAGTACGACCCGGGGATGACTTCATCGGGCGCCACCAAGCGCAACTGCAGACCATAGCCGTCCAACAGCAGCTCGAGGCTCAGCCGGTCGATGGCGTTCACCAGCAACAACGGTGTGCCGGCCTTACTTCAGGCTCGTCAGCCGGCGCATCGCAATGCTCACGAGGTCGCGCGCCATTTGCTGCCGCAAGATATCCGCCTCGTGCTCCTTCGCCAGCAGCACATTTTCCTCGAAGCTGTAATCCTTCGACAGGCTGAGCGTCTGCGGCGCCAGCAATTCCTTGTCGGGGCCGCGCACTGCGAATGTCACGGTGTAGGTGAGTTCGTATTCGGTCGGAATATTGAGGGCCGAGACCGACAGCGTGCGCTGCTCGACCAGATCCTGAGTCACCTCGATGCTGGCGGTGGAGTTCGCGCGCACCACCTGCAACG
>CAYRAC010000848.1:0-2121 GCA_964422045.1 uncultured Steroidobacteraceae bacterium | reverse complement strand
TCGAGTGCTCGGTAATACACGATCCCGATCAGCTCAGCGCTGATGAGTATGTATACGTAGAGCTCGAAGCCCGCAAGCCGCCGTACACGACGAAACACACCATCGGTCCAGTCGGTTCTCTTGAGCGCGATATGATGGTCTTCCATGAAGGCGCGCAGCAGCGCCGCGTGACGCTGCTCCTCGCGAATGAATAGTTCAACGATCCGCACGAGCGCGGGGATACCGCGCTCATGCGCGAAGCGTTGAGCCGCTCGCGGCAGGGTACATCCCTCGGACTGCTCCCCTAGCTGAAACGTCGCAATCGAGCTTGCAATGAGCCGCCTCTCAGCGGGCGCCAGAAGATCGGGAAGCCCGTGTGGAACACTGGCCGGATGTTGCGCATGGTGTTCGAAGTGATTCAGCCAGATCTCGAAATCAAGCGAAGACATGCCGCCATCCTCTTAATTCCTTCTACAGGCAGCAGTGTGCGCCCCGCTTCGGGCAGTTCTGTGGAGCGATTCGGGCAAATTCTGGCAGAATCGAAACATGAAGCACCCCGCATATAGGTCTCTGCGGCGCGCGGCACTGTCGGCAGCGATACTGCTGTTGGCCGACGCCACGCCGAATCTCGCGGCTCCCGTGTTGATGATTTCGGTCGATGGCTTGAAACCGGAGTACGTGTTCGAGGCAAAACAAACAAACCTGAAGATTCCGTATCTTCGCGGCCTGTTGACGAGCGGTACGTATGCCGATGGCGTGATCGGCGTTTGGCCGACGGTGACCTATCCGAGCCATACGACGCTGGTGACCGGCGTAGCGCCGGCTGAGCACGGCATTTTTTCCAATGTGGAGTTCGACCCGGAGCAGCATTTCAAGGAAGCGTGGTTCTGGTACGCCGAGCAGATTCGCGTGCCGACGCTCTGGCGAGAGGCGCACGCCGCACACCTGACGACGGCAAGCGTGGGCTGGCCGGCCACCGTGGGCGCGACGGACATTGATTTTTTGATTCCCGAGTACTGGCGAATTTCAGGCCCAACGAAGGATCTGAACCCATCGGACCGCTATCTGATCGCGGCGCTGTCCCGGCCGGTGGGGCTGCTGGCACAGATGCAGAAGGATCTCGGTCCCTACCTGATGTCGAATGACACGAGCTTAGCGGGCGATGAGGTGAAGACGCGTTTCGCGATCGACATACTGCGCAGGCACCGGCCGGTGTTCATGACTGTCCACCTCAGCTCCCTGGACGATGCGCAGCACGGACACGGTGTGTTCAGTGCGGAGGCGAATCGGGACCTGGAGGCGCTTGACGGCATGCTCGCCGAACTCGCGGCCGCGGCTCACGCCGCAAGCCCGGCTGCCGTTGTCGCCATCGTGTCGGATCACGGGTTCACAGAGCTGACCCATCGGGTCAATCTGATGATCCCGTTTCTGCGGGCGGGCCTGGTCACGACCACGGTTGATCCCATCACACAGCTCCCGAAGCTGGCCTCGTGGAAGGCGCAACCCTGGGCGGCCGGTGGCATGGCCGCCATCATGCTGCATGATGCGGCCGATCGAGGCACCGAGCGGGCGGTCGGCGAACTGCTTCAATCCCTGGCGGCCGATCCGAACAACGGCATCGCCAGGATTGACGGTCGTGCCGAGATCGAGCGACACGGCGCATTTCCCGACGCAGCGTTCATTGTGGTCATGAAACCCGGTTTTTACGCGGCGGCAAGCCTCATGGGCGAAGTGGTGAGCGAGTTTCCTGCGGGTCACGGGGGTCACGGTTTCTCACCGGAATTTCCTGAAATGAACGCGGCATTTTTCATCAGCGGAACCGGCATCGCTCGCGGTCGAGATCTCGGGATCATCGACATGCGCCAAATTGCACCCACGTTGGCGCATATTCTGGGAGCGGGTGTTGCTGTGGGACATCAAGTGCCTCTGAACGTCTTGCCCTAGCGCGCCAGGGCTTGCGACTGGGAGAGCTTGGGTGCGTCGACTGCGAGGTGACGCTCGAGGCAGGCTTTGAGTTGTTCGCGATGTATTGGTTTGGAGAGATGTTCGTCCATTCCGGCACGCATGCACTCTTCGGCTGCGCCCTTCATCGCATGCGCCGTCAATGCAATGATGGGAATGCGCTCCCCACCATTCTCCAAT
>CAYRAC010000847.1:0-2122 GCA_964422045.1 uncultured Steroidobacteraceae bacterium | reverse complement strand
CTTGCGGCTTCGGTGACTCCTTCGCGACGCACGCCGAGCATATCAGCCATCAATTTTTGCGTCATTTCAAGCGTATTGCCCTCCAGCCGATCCAGGCTTAGCAGCAACCAGCGGCATAGCTGTTGATCGAGAGTATGGTGTCGATTGCAGGCAGCGGTCTGAGCCATCTGGGTTATCAATGCTTGCGTGTAGAGCAAAAATAAGTGCAGCACGACCGACGATCGATCGAATTCTTCTTTGAACCGCTCGGCTTCCATTCGAAAGCCTTCACCGGCGCTTTGTACCAATGCGCGGCTCGAGGTCGCGCCGCCGCCCATGAACAAGGACACGCCCACCAAGCCTTCGTTGCCAACGATAGCGATTTCCGCTGAAGCCCCATCTTCCATGACGTACAGAAGCGAAGCGATCGCGGTGGTTGGAAAATAAACGTAACGGGACGTTTCACCCGCCTCGTAGAGCACTTTCCCGAGCGGCATCGGGATCAACACCAGATCGGGCACCCAACGCTGAAAAATGCTGTCGGGAAGCGCCGCAATGAGATGATTTCTTCTGGGGTCCGACGCCTTCATGATCGAACGCAAAACCAAATCCCTCTGGTGCCCGCCGCATCAAACTTGCCGCGCAATTATACAACTTAGGCGGCGGCCTTTCCCGCGGGTGCAGAGTCACCCTTGCTCGATGCTTTGTTGCGGAACAACATTCCCGGTGGCTCGCGCAGCCAGCCTTTTCGCCGCAAACAATTAGACGATCCAGTGTGTGACGGGTTGCGCAAACGCCCGTGCCACAACGCGTATCCTCAATGCAGCGGCGCATACGCCGATCACCATGGATGCTGATGCTATTGACCCGAACGCCCACCTTGCCCGTCGTTCGCATTGTCATCGTCGACGATCACGAGATTGTACGCGAGTGCATTCGTGCGCTCTTGGATCGCCAAAACGACATGGCCGTTATCGGGTTGGCGGCGACCGGCGAGCAGGCCATTCGCGTCGCTGAGCGACTCAGACCGGACCTCGTCATCATGGATCTCGCTTTGCCGGGGTTGCATGGGACTGAGGCCACACAGCTTATTCTCGGCCTGCTGCCTCGCGCGCACGTCATTGTGTTGTCATCCTCCAGTATTGAGGCCTCTGTGCATCTCGCCCTGCAAGCAGGCGCCAAGGGCTACGTGGTCAAAGAGGCTGTCGGAACAGAACTTGCGACGGCGGTTCGCACCGTGATGGCAGGCGAACGATACCTCAGCCCACAGATTGGCAGCGCTCTTGATGAGTTCAATCCGGCTGACGGCGGCTCGCGGACCCTTTGGGACGACTTGAGCTCACGGGAGCGTGAGGTCTTGCGGCGCACCGCTGATGGCGCATCCGCATTACAGATCGCCGAGCTCTTGTCGCTCTCGCCCAAGACGATCCATACCTATCGAAGTCGCTTGATGCGCAAACTCGGTCTGGCCAACCGATCGACCTTGATTCGTTACGCAATGCAGCATCCTTAGTCTGATTAGCGGCATTGTGATGCCGGTCGCTTAAATCGGCGTTTCGGCAGAGCAACTGTCACGTTTTCCCTACATCGGGGGCCAAACTCGCCTGGCTACACTGCTTTGAAGCATCGATTGCCAAAGACAGGTGGAAAGGCGACATGGAAGACAAGCTCGAGTTTCTCTCGGACCGGCATACCCAGGCGATTGCGTGGCTGTCGGGGCGCAAAAAGAATGATGACCGCTTCGCCGTGACGGAACCTCGCGCCATCGCGTCGCCTGGGATGCCGCCGGCTCTCGGCACGTGTCCGAGCTTCATTGCGCGGCCGCGTATTTCAATCATGCCGCAGGTTGCGGCCTGCCTTTCGGAGGCAGCGCCTTTCGCAGATCGCCACGATGCGTTGACCGGCCTGCCTTTTTTAACGCAGGTCGCGGGGTTGATCAGCAGGCTTATCGCCGAGGCGGAGACACGTCGGCAAGCGCTCGCGGTGGTTTCATTCGATCTGGACGGCTTCCAATCGCTTTGTGAAGACTACGGACGCGCCAGTGCCGACGAGGTTCTCAAATCGGCTGCCTCAATGATGAGTACCATGGCCTGCCCTCATGCAGTCGTCGTTCGGCATGGTGAACACGGATTCACAGTGGTAT
>CAYRAC010000846.1:0-2129 GCA_964422045.1 uncultured Steroidobacteraceae bacterium | reverse complement strand
AGATCTGGATGTCGCCGTCGGACTCGCCGATCGTGCCGGTGTTGTTGTAGATCGTATTGATCGACGAAAGATAGGTGCCGATGTTGTCCGCCACCGCCGCAACCTCGGCCGGGGGGATCACCTCGCGGATTGCCTTCTCCACCTCGGCGAAACTCGCGGCGGTCGCCTCGATGCGCATCCCGACCGGTGTCCGCACATGCAGCAAAATCTGGCCGCCGTCGACCTGCGGGAAGAAATTGCGGCCGAGAAATGGCGCAAGCAGGAATGAGAGCGCGATGAAGCCGGCAAACCCTCCCAAGAACAACCTGCGACGCTCGATGGCGAGGGCGAGCAGATCGTGATACCCAGTGCGCAGCCGTGCAAAGGCCGCCTCGAAGCCGAGCTGAAAACGCACCAGTGGGTTCGTGGTGGTTGGCGGTTCAGAATCCTTGCCGCCGGCGTGCCTCGCATGCATCCGCAGCAAATACTTCGCCATCGTCGGCACCAGCGTACGCGACAGCAAGAACGAAAAGACCATGGCGAATATCACGCTCTCCGCCATCGGCACGAACAGGAAGCGCGCGACGCCGCTCAGAAAGAACATCGGAATGAACACGATGCAGATGCAGAGCAGGGACACGAATGCCGGGATGACGATCTGGGAGGCGCCGTCGAGGATCGCGGCCTCCACCTCCTTTCCCTGTTCGAGGTGGTAGTTGATGCTCTCGATCGTCACCGTCGCCTCGTCGACGAGGATGCCCACGGCGAGGGCGAGCCCTCCCAAGGTCATGATGTTGAGTGTTTCGCCGATTGCCGAGAGTGCGCCGATCGCGCCGAGGATCGCCAGCGGAATCGAGGTGGTCACGATCAGGGTCGAGCGCCAGCTGCCGAGGAACAGCAGGATCATCAAGCTCGTGAGCGCGGCCGCGATCACGCCCTCGCGGATCACGCCTTGGATTGAAGCGCGTACGAATATCGACTGGTCGCCGATGGGCTTGATGTCGAGGGCGTCCGGCAGCGAGGGCTTGATGATTGTCAGCATCTTCTTGATACCGCTGACGATGTCGAGTGTCGAGGTCGCACCATTCTTGAACACGCTGATCAGCACCGAGCGATTGCCGTCCACGTGCACGACATTTGTCTGTACCGCACTGCCGTTGCGCACATGGGCGACGTCGCGCATGTAGACCATCGCGCCCCCCACGTTCTTGATCGGTAGGTCGCCAAGCTCCGAGATTTTCGACGGCGCGCTGTTGAGGTTGACGGTGTATTCGTCATCTCCTATCTTTTCCGTGCCTATCGGAGTGATCAGGTTCTGTGCGGCCAGCGCATTGGCGACGTCGAGCCCGGTCAGGCCGCGCGACTCGAGCGCCGCGGTGTCGAGGTCGAACATCACCTGCGGCGACTTGCCGCCGAACGGCCAGGGAATGCCCGCGCCCTGCACCGTGACCAGGCGCGGGCGCACGAAGTTGACGCCGAGGTCGGCGAGGCTCTGCTCGGTCAGCCCCTTGCCCGACAGCGCGAGCTGGATGATCGGCACCGACGAGGCGCTGTAATTGATGATCAGGGGCGGTGTCGTGCCGGCCGGCATCTGCTTGAGCAGGGTCTGCGATATCGCGGTGACCTGCGCGTTGGCGGTGGCAATGTTGACTGTCGGGTGGAAGTAGATCTTGACGATGCCGAATGTGGTATAGGAATTCGCCTCGAAGTGCTCGATGTCATTGACCGTGGTTGTGAGCGCGCGCTCGAATGGAGTGATGATGCGTCCGGCCATTTGGTCCGGCGGCAAGCCCTGGTATTGGAAAGCTACGCCGATGATCGGGATATTGATGCTCGGAAATATATCGACCGGCATGCGCGACGCGGCGAGCGTGCCCATGAGAAGAATCAGCAGGGCGGCTACGACAAACGTATAGGGCCGGCTGAGCGCGATGCGAACTATAGCAAGCATGGATATTCCTGACGGAGGGAGCTCATGGGGGGATTACATCAATGCCGGCTGCGCAACAGGAGGCGCCATGAACTCGGGTCCGACCGGATCGGTGACCGTCGCGTTCACGATGCGTTCAATCAGCTCGCGGTCAGCGCCATTGATCGACCAGCCGGCGATGCCGAGCGCCGCCTCCACTTGATCGGGGTGACGGCCGCCC
>CAYRAC010000845.1:0-2134 GCA_964422045.1 uncultured Steroidobacteraceae bacterium | reverse complement strand
GATGCCCTCGGCAACGGTCGGCGCGGCGCTGCCGAGCGAAGAATCGGCCGAATATCCCGCGAAAGTCGCCGCTTGGACATCGCAAACCACCCAGTCCACCGCGCCGTTGGTGACGCTGGCCTTACAGTGCGCACACACGCCGTCCAATCCTAAGCGCAGTTCGGCACCGCACGCCGGGCATTTCGCTGCGATCACGCCGCCGTTGAGCGCCGTGCGAGCGGCGGCGCTGCGCGTGAACGTCCAGCGTTCGGCGTGACGACGATCCTCGCCCTCATCGTTCTCGACCGCATTTGAATCGTCCAGCGTCTTGGCGCGATAAACCAAATCGAAATGAACTTGCAGACTCTGCCCTTGCGCCGTGCACTGCGCATTCTCGACCGCCAGGCCGCGGATGTTCAAGCTCTCCAACAGTGTGTGCCGGTGCTGTGACTTGGATTGCGCGATGTTTCGCGACACCGCGTCGAACACACTGTCGCTCAGATAGGGCCGAATCGCCGCGGCATCATTTTTCTGAATGCCACGCTTGACCAGGAAGAACGTCATCTCCGCTCTCTGCAGGAAGGATTCCAATTCGAAACCCGGATCGAGCGCTCGTATGGCGTCTATTGCGGGCGGCAACGCCCGTCGCAAGCTCTCGCCGCCGGCGACCGAATCGAGGCCGCCGCTCGCGACTCGCGCGAGGCCTGAGGCGCCGAGAGCCGATCCCAGCACCGACAGCGCGGTTTGCGCAGCCGGTGGTGCAGCACTCATTGACTGTCCGGCGGAACCGCCAATACCGGCACGGCGCATGATGTAGCGGATACCGAAGATCAGCACGATGAGCAAGATGACGCCGGCCAGCGAACCGCCGCTGCCGAACGACACTCCGCCGCCGCTGGCAACATGCGAGGCCGCCGCATGATTGCCGGCGCCGACGCGCGCCTGTGCGGCCACGGCGAAGATCAACGGCGCCAATCCCAGCGTGTACGCAGCGCCTGCCGTCACGCGGGACCCGATCGGGCGATTCACGTCAGCGCGCCACCGCAATTCGCACAGAATTTTGCGCCCGGTGCCGCGGCAGTGCCGCACTGGGTGCAGTGCACGCCCTTGGGCGCCATCGCGGTGCCGCAGCTCGAACAGAATTTCGCCCCTGGCGCGTTCGGCGCGTGACAATTCGCGCACGCATTGCCGCCGGCGCTGCCTGCGCTCCCCGGCGTAGGCCCGGGAGCGGGACCTCCGCCAGGATAGGGCGCCGTTCCGGGCGCAGGGCCGACTCCAAGACCGGCGACGATTCCCCCAAGACCCATGCCGACGCCGAGCGCCGCTGTGCCGCCGCCACCGCCCGCCGCTGCGCCTTCACCGATTCCCTTGAGCGCAGCGCCGACCCCGTACTCGCGAAAGCCGCCGGCCAGCCGCGAATAGGCTGTGTCCTTGCGCAGGCCTTTCAATGTCTGCTCATCTTCGGGCTTCAAGCTGATGGTCACGTTACCCAGCCGAGTGATCTTGAGGCCATAGGGCGCCAGCGGCTCTTGAACGTCGGCCATCAACGCCGCTTCGATCTCCGCCGTCCGGGCGGCGAGACCCAACACCGGCCATTTCTCCGCCGTCAGTTTCTTCACCACGCTGGTGCGCAGCGCCTTGAGAATCTGTTCGCGCGCCCAGTCGGTAATCAAGTCGTTGGATGCCTGGCGGGTGCCTACTAGTTTCAAGATCATCGCGGTCGGGTCGCTGACCATCAGCGCGTACTCGCCGAACACCCTCAAACCCACCGCGAGTCCGGTCTCCGGGTCCTCGATATTGTCGATGGGTCCGCCGAACGGCAGACTGACGAATTCGCGCGTGCCGACGAAGTAAAGCTCGGCGCGGTACATATTGCCGCCGCTTGCCCAATCCACGATGTCGCCCAAAAAGGGAATCAGGGCGCCGTCCATCGTCGATCTCCCCTGCGGGAGAGTACCTGCCAACTTGCCCTCCTTGAAAAACAGCGCGGTCTCATCCGGCTGCACCGTGACCTGAGTCAGCTTGCGAATGGTCATGTCCGGCCACTTGTAGAGAATGTCTTCTTTTGCGGCGTCGGGCCGTGCAATGAACTGTCGATTAAGATCGGTGGGGTGACCAAATAAGCTCACGATTCACTCTCCTGGTGACTTGACTG
>CAYRAC010000844.1:0-2136 GCA_964422045.1 uncultured Steroidobacteraceae bacterium | reverse complement strand
CGGTGCTGACCATGAGCACTTTCTTGTTTTGCTTTTCGATCAGCCAGCGCGCGAGCTTGCCGGCGCTGGTGGTTTTCCCAGCGCCCTGTAATCCGGCGAGCAGGACCACGACCGGGCGCTGCGCACGCAGATTGAGGCCGGTGCTCGGCTCCCCCATGAGCCGGGTCAGTTCCTCATGCACGATCTTGATGAAGGCCTGACCGGGGGTCAGACTCTTGGTCACTTCGACGCCGACCGCCCGGGCCTTGACGGCATCCGTGAATGTCTTGACGACGCCGAGTGCGACATCGGCGTCGAGCAGCGCGAGGCGCACTTCACGCACCGTCTCCGAGATGTTCTCATCGGTGAGCCGGCCGCGGCCGGACAGCGATTTGAGCGCCGCGGCGAGACTGGTCGTGAGTCGGTCGAACATGGCGCGGATATTACAGGTCGATTTTCCCGGCGGCTAGGCGCTCCTTGGGGCTTGTGTCATTATCGACGGCGTCGTCATTTGGGCCCGCTCCATCCTCCAGGCCAGCTGTGATTCTCGCCATCACTTTATTCCTGCTCTATGCAGCCAGTGCCTGGCTCATGCTGCGCAGCGTGAACAAGCCGCGGCTCGAGCCGATCGCATGGGCGTTGAGCCTCGCCTCGATCGTCGCGCACAGCGATGCCATCGTGCACATGATCCGGGTGAACGGCTCGTTTGCCATCGGCCTGCTCGAGGCGATCTCCCTGCTCGCTTGGACGTTGGGCGTCTTGGCCTGCTTCATATCGATCGAGCGGCAAAATCGCGTGCTCGGCGCCCTGCTGTTTGCGAGCGCGGCGTTCGGCGCCGCCGCCACCGACGCCGGGCACGGCTACGTCGAGGCCGCAGTTCCGGGTTGGGAGTTGACGGCGCATATCCTGCTCGCGATGGGCGCGGCGGCGCTGCTGTTCGCCGCCGCGGTGACCGCCTTGCTGCTGGTGTTTCTCGATCGGCGCTTGCGCACGCGGCGCCTCGCCAACCTGCCGAGCTCCATTCCGCCGCTGGATGTGCTCGAAAAGGTGATGTTCCGTCTGATCGGCACCGGCTTCATCATGCTCACCCTGGCGCTGGTCACCGGCTTCGTGTTCGTCACCAACTTATTTACGCAAAATTTGACGCAGAAAACCCTGTTGTCGCTGATCGCGTGGACGATCTTCGGCGTGCTCCTCATCGGCCGCGTGCGCTTCGGCTGGCGCGGACGTTCCGCCACCGGCTGGACCTTGAGCGGCTTCGGCGTGCTCGCGCTCGCGTATTTCGGCGCGAAATTCGTCCTCGAGGATCTGCTCGGGCGTCATTGGGGCTAGCCCCGACGAATGCCGCACCCCACTTTAGGAGTCCTGTTCGGCGCTTTGGCGGGACTGCTGCTGCTCGCGGCGTTCTTCGCGGGCAGCGAGACCGCCCTCATGAGCGTGAACCGCTATCGGCTCAGGCATAGTGCGAACGAGGGCAATCGCGCAGCGCGCCTGGCGGAGAAGTTGCTCGCGCATCCCGACCGATTGATCGGATTGATCCTGCTGCTGAGCACGCTCGTCAACGTCGCTGCACCGATGCTCGTCGGCTTCATCGCGCTGCGCCTGGGCGGCGAGATTCTGGTTGCCTTCGGTGCCGGCGCGCTGACGCTGGTGCTGCTGATTTTCTGCGAGGTCGCCCCCAAGACATTCGGTGCTCTGCATCCCGAGCGGCTGGCCCTGCCGGCCGCTTACATCTATACGCCGCTGCTGATGGTTTTGTATCCCTTCGTCTGGGCGACGAACCTGCTGGCGAATGGTGTGCTGCGCCTGTTCGGGGTATCCTCGCAACAGGCCTCGAATTCCCTGAGCAGCGAGGAGCTGCGCACGGTGGTTGCCGAGGCCGGCGCAATGATTCCGCACCGCCACCAGCAGATGCTGGTCAGCATTCTGGATCTGGAACATGCCACCGTGGAGGACATCATGGTGCCGCGGACCGAGATCGTCGGCATCGACGTCGACGACGATTGGGACCGCGTGGTCGAGCAGCTCAGGCAGAGTCAGCACACGCGACTGCCGGTGTACGAAGGGGAGATCGACCGCATCATCGGCGTGCTGCACATGAAGCAGGTGGTGCACGAGCTGGCACGCGGCCGGCTGGACCGCGACGCGCTGAAGTCG
>CAYRAC010000843.1:0-2142 GCA_964422045.1 uncultured Steroidobacteraceae bacterium | reverse complement strand
ATTGACCCGGAACCCGGCATCCGGGTCAAGTCGACAGCGCTCGCGCCGATAATAAGGTACTAGAAGCCGCGCGCGAGGGTGCCCACACGTGTCTGAGCTGGAATCTGTGACCCCCATCACAGTCGATCCCTCGCCAACGATTCTGCTTGCCGAGGACGATCCCGTGACCCGGATGCTCATGACCCGCTTTTTGAAGAAGGCGGGCTACGAGGTCGACGCCGTGGCGAACGGATCCCAGGCTATGGACAAGATGACCAAGCGCTACTACCCCATGCTGGTCACGGATTGGGAGATGCCGGAGATGGACGGCGTGTCACTGTGCAAGGCGGTGCGCAATTTACAGCTCGATGGCTACGTGTACGCGCTGCTGTTGACGGCGCGCGACTCGAAGGAACACATCATTGCGGGTCTTGAAGCGGGGGCGGACGATTACCTGATCAAGCCGGTCCACGAAGCCGAATTGATTGCGCGCCTCAACGCCGGGCGGCGCATCTTGAACCTCGAGCATTCGCTGCGCGTCGCGAACCAGCGCAACCGGATTTTGTCGATCACCGATGCGCTCACCGGCGCGCACAACCGCCGCTACCTCATGGAACAGCTGCCGCGCGAGCTCGAGCGCTGCCGCCGCTACGCCTATCCTCTGTCGGTGCTGATGTGCGACATCGATCATTTCAAGCAGATCAATGACGCGCGCGGTCACGCGGCCGGCGATGATGTGCTGCAGCAGTTCGCCGCGCGCGCCCAGAAATCCATTCGTACCAACAGCGACTGGGTTTCGCGCTATGGCGGCGAGGAGTTTCTGATCGTGCTGCCGGAAACCGCGCATGAGGGCGCTCTGTTCGTGGCGGAAAAGATCCGCATGCTGATCGCCGGCACCCCGTTCGCGACGCGCAGCGGCGAAACGCCGGTGACGGCGAGCTTTGGCGTCGCCTCCACGGGGCCCCAGGGGCCGGACATTACGCTCAAAGTCGAGGCCCTGATTCGAACTGCGGACGAATGTCTCTACAAGAGCAAGCAGGAAGGCCGCGATCGCACCAGCGGCCTTGAAATCGCGGTGTCGCAACCGCTCGTGGCGGCGGGCTAAATAAGAACCCCCGCGCGGTGTCCTACCCGGCTTGACGCAACTCGGCGTTCACCGCTTGCAGCTTGTCGGTGAGTTCCTGCACCAAGCCGCCCAACTCGGTCACGGCGCTCGCCCGCGCCGCGCTCTCCAAGCTCGACGCTGCCGCCGCGAGTCCCGACGCATGAATGTTGGCGCTCGCGCCCTTGAGCGCATGCGCCCGCTTGCCGATGGTGTCGAAGTCGCTCACGCGCAGCGCCGCGACGATCTCCGCGAGACACTCATCGCCGCTCGTGACGAAGGTGTCGATCAGCTCGCGCTCGAATTCGGTGTCCCCGCCCGTGAGCTCGCGCAACGCCCCCATGTCGACCTCCGCGGGTAAGGCCTCGGGCTTTAAGTAACGGCTCAGGCAATCGACCAGCTGGCCGGGCTCGATCGGTTTGCCCAAGTGCGCGTCCATGCCGGCGGCGATGCAGCTTTCGCGATCCTCGCTCATGACATTCGCGGTGAGCGCGATGATCGGCAGGCGCTTGGTGCGCCCCGCTTGGCGTTCCCACTCGCGAATGCGCCGGGTGGCCGTGAATCCATCCATCACCGGCATCTGGCAGTCCATCAGCACCGCGTCGTAGGCCGATTCGGCCACGCGTTCCACGGCCTCGGCGCCGTTGTTGGCGATGGTGACCTCCGCCGCCAATTTCTGCAGCAGTCGCTGCGCCACGCGCTGGTTCACCGGATTGTCTTCCACCAGCAAGATGCGATGGCCGTGAAAGGTGGGCGTGGTTTGCAGCACGGGCGTGAGCAGCGTGTTGCCCGGCAGATTGCCGGAGATCACTTGGCTTACGAGCTTGGTGAGCGCCGAGGCGCGGATGGGCTTGCGGCCGATGGCGTCGGGCCGGTGCAGCCACTCGGCCGGGTGGTGATCGGAGCCGAACAGCGACAGCAACACGAACGGCACGGAGGCATAGCGCGCATCGCTGCGCATGGCGGCGAGCAAGTCGAGGCCACCCTTCACGGGCATCAATTCATCGGCCAGCACCAGGTCAAAGGCCGGACCCTTGGCCAGTTCCCGCAAGGCCTCGTCG
>CAYRAC010000842.1:0-2152 GCA_964422045.1 uncultured Steroidobacteraceae bacterium | reverse complement strand
TTTACAATCATTCGTCCAAACTATTTTTTCCAGAACGACGCGTCCTTTAAAGACATCCTCACCAAGATGTCCGTGTATCCCAATCCGCTTGGACTCGTTGGTATATCGGCGGTCGATATTCGCGACATTGCCGAAGCCACCGCAATCACTCTGCTGTCCGACAAGCATTTTGGGAAGACTTATAACGTGAACGGCCCTGCCATCTTAAGCGGGCCGAAAGCCGCGTCGATCTGGAGCGAGGTGCTCAACAAGGAAGTCAAATATGCAGGAGACGACCTGGATACCTTCGAGGAACAGATGCGCAAGCACGCCCCCTCTTGGGCGGCGTTCGATATTCGCATGATGTTCCAAGGGTATCTCGAGCGGGGATTTGTTGCCGATGACGGGGATGCTGCGACGTTGAGCGAGCTCTTAGGCCATGAACCACGCAACTATGAGGATTTCGCACACGAGACGATGCGTGAGTGGCAAAAGCCCGTCGATTCGCGGGCGGCGGCTTAGCGACGAGCAGTTTGGCACCGCCGAAGCGCGGTCATTGCGCCCGCTACCGCAATTGAGGATGACGGTGAGCCGATGTGTGCCAACGGGTAAAGTCGACATTTCGGCAACTTGCGCTGATAAGTGCCTTAGTAAATCGAGAGTTAGAAGCTTCTATTGAGATCCAAGGCGAGAACCTGAGTTAGCACGGCAGGCGTACCGCGTTTTAACCCACTGTAGCCCCTAAATGGCAAGTTTTTGAGACAAAGCAGCCTCAAGATTGACTTGCGGCTACTATCATACGTTATGGAAAGTGGAACATCTGCGATGAGCGATCTATCCGCCAATCGTCCGACCGAGGAAGAGGTGGAAAGTCTGGCGCGCGAAACCAATTCACCGGTTGAACTCGTTCAACAAATCCTGACCATCGAACGCGCTAGGCTAGAGAGAACGGCGCGCATCAAGACGTACGTACCGGTGCTGGCTCATCGACACGTCAAAGCACTACTGCGGGAACGACGGGCGACCTCGTAGTTCCCTCCGTCGGATCGGCCGAAAACACAAACCCTCGACACGCCATCAGCCGCGAAGTCGCCCTAGGCGCGCTGTAACCCCAATAGCGCCGAGACCCAAGAGCATCAGTGTTGCCCTTGATCTTGCTGTTCGTGTCCTCATTCATTGCGATGCCTTCGGCGCTCGAGAACACCTCCCGATTGCCAAGCGCTTCTCGCACGTCGGCAAATCGGGATAGCGCGTACATGCCTGATGGCTCCAAGCGCACGACCGGGCCTAGATCCCGAAGCCGACGATAATGTGGGTACGGATCCAGCAGGACGGAATCCGAGAATAGGTCCACGTTGATGTCAGGAATTTTCGTGGTTGGTTTCAAATCAGGCAAGATTTGCTCCCGAGTCTTAAATCGGCCATGAGATCAAAGCACCTCTGCGTTCACTGCCCGTCGCTTGCGAGCATCGGAGGTTTCCCAAACGGCTGATCAGCGCATGTTCGTGGATGTCTTTCATGTTAGCAGTCCTGAATCCACCGGCGCGAAGCGGTCGTTCACTTCGCGCGATTGTGCGGCGCAGGAAATCTTTGTCGAGAATGTCACAGACGCCATTCGAGCGGTGGATAGCTCGACTTGAGTTCGGCTGCCTGAGGCCGTCCGGTTGAGATAACACGCCGAGCGGATTTGTCGCGCCACCGTACGATTTGCGCAGTAAACTTTGCAATTGCGGTGACAAGATTGATTACGCGCCGCTAGCGGTGTGTGCAGTCTTAGAGCCGCAGGAGGCCCGCAGCTCGAGCAGGGCTAAGCCAGCCCCGCGAGACGGTGGAAGCTAAAAATGCGCTAAAAACGGCGGGGCTTCGACACCCGCGCCAAAAATTACAGGGAATGAATCTATGGACATCCAACGGCTTTCCTTCTTATGTCTATCCGCGATCGCTCTGAGCGCGCTGTCGGCGGCAGCGAACGGCGCGCAACCAGGCTCCGAAATTGACCTTGGGCATTTGCACCGGACGCGCAGCGCTTTGCACCAGGCGATCAGCGCCGACCAACCGCTCGCGCTGCAGAGTCCGAGCCTGAGTGCAAGTGCAACTGCTGCTGCGCCATCCCTCACTCCGCTCACGAACCAATTGCCCGACGGCATCAACTTTACGATGCTCTTGACCGACG
>CAYRAC010000841.1:0-2152 GCA_964422045.1 uncultured Steroidobacteraceae bacterium | reverse complement strand
CAGCCGTACAAGGTCACAATCGCCTCGGTGGGAACCAGCGAGATGGATGCAACGCTCAAGGCTACTTCGGATTTGCAAGGCTTGCGCAGCACGGCGCCGGTCAGCCCGTTCGGCCTGATCGCGCGCGCGCGCAGCGACGTCGACCGGCTCAAGACCGCGCTCGAGAGCTTCGGCTACTACCGGAGCAGCGTGGCGATCAAGATCGACGGCATGTTGGTGAGCAATCCGCTGCTCGGCGATCAACTGACTGCGCTCGCGAAGGGGACGGATGCGCAGGTGGCGATCAGCTTCACCCTGGGGCCGCTCTACCATTTGCGCAACATCGAGGTCGAAGGGAACCTACCCGAGGGGATACGCGACACGCTCGGCCTGACGACCGGGCAGCCGGCGGTTGCGTCGGCGGTGCTCGACGGCAGCTCGCGCATGCTGGGCGCGATGCAGGAACGGGGCTATGCCTTCGCTACCGTGGATCCGCCAGTGGCCTACGAGGCCGCGGATGCGCCCGTGCTCGACCTGCACTTTCGGGTCGCGACGGGAACCAAGGTGAACATCGGCGAGATCCACTTCGAAGGCTTGCAGCGTCTACGCGAGCCGTTACTGCGGGGCAGGATCTTGATGCGTACCGGCCAACTGTACCGCCCCTCGGTGATCGAGCGGGCGCGCCGCGACCTGTTGGCGTTGGGCGTGTTCAGCCAGGTCAGTTTGCAGGTCGGCACCGCGGTCGATAGTTCCGGCGGCGTGCCGATCACCTTCAAGGTGCGCGAGCGCTTGCGCCATGCGATCACCGTCAATGCAGCGTACTCCAGCGACCTCGGCGGCAGCGGCGGCGTCACGTGGACCGACCGCAATGTGTTTGGCAACGCCGAGCAATTGAGCGTGGCAGCCTCGGTGATCAATCTGGGCGGCAGCGATACCACGGGCATCGGCTACGACACGAGCATCAAGTACCTCATACCGGATGTCCTGCGCCGCGACCAGTCGCTGCAGTTCGCCGTGGGCGCACTCAAGCAATCCTTGCAGGCCTATGATCAAACGGCGCGCACCACCAGCGTGACCCTGACCCGCAAGTTCTCCAGCGTGTGGAGCGCCAGCATCGGCGGGGCGACGTCGGAGGAACAGATCATTCAAGAGGGCAACACGTACAACTACACGTTGTTTGCAATACCGATGACGGTGTCGTACGACTCCACCGATCTTGCCTCGCCGCTCGAGGATCCGCGCCATGGAATTCGTTCCTCGCTCGGAGTGACGCCTACGTTTGCTCTGGGAACTCAGAACGCCACCTTCATCATCACCCAGATCAAGGCCGCCACGTATTTCGATCTCGATAAACTTCTGGCGGTCGGGCCCGGCCGTACCGTACTTGCGGCGCGCGCGCTCGCCGGCATTGCCGAGGGCGCGGGCGAATTCAGTTTGCCGCCGGATCAGCGCTTCTACGCTGGCGGCAGCGGGACCGTTCGCGGCTACGGGTACCAATTGGTGGGTCCGCTTTTCGCCGACGGCACGCCGCGAGGCGGCACCGCCATCACCGCCGGCAGCGTGGAATTGCGGCAGCGCTTTGGCACAAACTTCGGCGCCGCCGTGTTCGTCGACGCGGGACAAGTCAGCGCGAACCTCAAGTTCGTACCGCAGCAGCTGCGCGTCGGCACGGGTGTCGGATTGCGCTACTTTACGCCAATCGGACCCATTCGCCTGGATGTTGCCGTGCCCACCAAACGCGGTCCGTATGACGACGCCTTCGAGGTGTACATCGGACTGGGTCAAGCGTTCTGATGCGCCGCGCACTCAAAGTATCGGGATGGGTGGCGGCGGTCGGTGCGATGGTGATCTTGTCGTTGGGCGGCGCGCTGCTCGTCGCCGGCAATACCTCGCGAGGCCGCGTCATGATCGAGCGGCTCACCTACCGCTTGACCTCCGGCGCGGTTTCGCTGACCGGTCTGGCGGGCTCATTTCCGGCGCAGCTGACGCTCGAGCGTCTGGAACTTCGCGATGCACGGGGGGTGTGGCTCAGCGCCGACCGCGTGTCGGTGAGCTGGTCGCCGCTCGCGCTCCTGGCGCGGCGCATTCAAGTCGATGCGTTGCACGCGCAGCGCATCGATATGCGTAGACTCCCCGAATCGACACATGCCGCCGCGCGCGACGACACCGTATC